>NZ_JBVHMN010000002.1:660841-816874 GCF_055558435.1 Streptomyces sp. NPDC025784 | reverse complement strand
GGCCTGCTCGGTCTTGGTGGGCAGGCCGGTGGAGGGGCCGCCGCGCTGGATGTCGACGACCAGCAGCGGCAGTTCGAGCGACACCGCCAGACCGACCGCCTCGGCCTTGAGGGTGACGCCGGGGCCGGAGGTGGTCGTGACGGCGAGCGAACCCCCGAATGCCGCGCCCAGGGCCGCGCCGACGGCGGCGATCTCGTCCTCGGCCTGGAAGGTGCGGACGCCGAAGTTCTTGTGCTTGCTCAGCTCGTGCAGGATGTCCGAGGCCGGAGTGATCGGGTACGAGCCGAGGTACAGCGGCAGGTCGGCCTGCTGCGAGGCGGCGACGAGACCGTACGAGAGCGCCAGGTTCCCCGAGATGTTGCGGTAGGTGCCGGCGGGGAAGGCCTCTGCCGCGGGGGCGACTTCGTAGGAGACGGCGAAGTCCTCGGTGGTCTCGCCGAAGTTCCAGCCCGCGCGGAACGCGGCGATGTTCGCGGCGGCGATGTCCGGCTTCTTCGCGAACTTGCTCTGCAGGAACTTCTCGGTCCCCTCGGTCGGCCGGTGGTACATCCACGACAGCAGACCCAGCGCGAACATGTTCTTGCAGCGGTCGGCGTCCTTGCGGGCCAGGCCGAAGTCGGCGAGCGCCTCCACAGTGAGGGTGTTGAGGGGCACGGGATGGACGCGGTAGCCGTCCAGGGAGCCGTCCTCCAGCGGGCTGTTCGCGTAGCCGACCTTCGTCATCGCGCGCTTGGTGAACTCGTCCGTGTTGACGATGATCTCCGCGCCGCGCGGCACGTCCCCGATGTTCGCCTTCAGTGCGGCCGGGTTCATCGCGACCAGCACGTTCGGCGCGTCACCGGGCGTGAGGATGTCGTGGTCCGCGAAATGCAACTGGAAGCTGGACACCCCCGGCAGGGTGCCTGCGGGCGCGCGGATCTCGGCGGGGAAGTTCGGGAGCGTCGCCAGGTCATTGCCGAAGGACGCCGTCTGAGAGGTGAACAGATCACCCGTGAGCTGCATGCCGTCGCCCGAGTCACCCGAGAACCGGATGATCACCCGGTCGAGCCGGTCCGTCTGTTTCGTCACCTGCAAGTGCCTCTCCCTGGGGCGGAGTACGCGTGCGCGGGCATGCGCACCCGCAGAGCCGTCGCGCTGAACGAGGGTTGGGCGCCCGCTGCGAGCGTAGGGGGATCGCCACACAATTTCAATGGGCGTTGAATTGAGTGCGGCGGGGCGTGGGCGAGGTCGGGTGGCACGTACTCGGCGTGCGTTCCGAGTGTCGATCACCAGTGCTGGTAACGTGCCAAACGCCCACGGCTGCAGGGGTGTTGGCGTGCGTCTCGGATGTCGCGAAAGCTTTGACCCAAGAAGTCACTGTGTGTAGACTTCATGACTGAATGAATTGATGTGGAGGGTGGCGTCACGCTGCCCCGTCGCCGCGAAAGCACCCGTGTGGAGACCGGGCGGGAGGCACGTCCTTCGGGGGAACTCGTGATCGAGAGGAAGTGCCGCCTTGGCCGAAACCAGAGGCGCAGCCGGGAGTCGTCGGGCCATCATGCGGTCCGCCGCGGACCTCTTCGCCGAACTCGGCTACCGCAACACCTCGCTCCGTGCGGTGGCCGCGGACGCGGGCTGTGATCCCGCACTGATCGGCCACTACTTCACCTCCAAGGAGGCGCTGTACGACGCCGTCGTCGCCGAGACGGTCAGGCCGGCCGAGATCTTCCGCGAGGCGATGGCGCGACGCGATCCGGGTACGGCCGAGTGGCTCCTGCGGCACGCGGTGACCGACTGGGGCGACCCTGTCCAGCGGCGGCGCATCCTCGGTGTGCTGCGCTCCGCGCTCGACCTGCCCGCGGCGCGGGAACGGATGAGCCAGTCCCTGGTCCCGGAAGGGGTCGGGGGTGCGGACGAGATCAGGCTGGCGCTGATCAGCAGCCTGCTCGTCGGTGTCATGACGTCACGTCACATGGGCTTGCTGCCTCCCGAGTTGAGTGCGGACGGCGACTCCTCGGAACTCGTGCGTGTACTCGCTCCGGCGGTGGCCGCGTTTCTCGCGGCGGATCCGGCGAGGGCCGTTCCTGCCCCGGCCGGGGACTGAGGGGCGTCGCGGGCCTCGGCCGTCGCTGCCTCGCTGCCTCGCTGGCTCACGGGCCCACCGGCTCACCCGTCTCCGGCTCTCCCGCCCGGCGGCTCGGCGGCTCGGCGGCTCGGGCCGGACGGTGCCGTCTTCGTCGTGGGCGTGGCGCATGCGGTGCCGCGGCGCGGCACCCTGGGCGAGTCGGAGGCCCCGTAGGAAGCCGCGCCCTGTTGGCACCACGTGACCCGACTCCGAACAAGTTTCACGGGGCACTTAGGCTCCTGCTGTTGGTCAACTCATCGCAGCGAGGGGCCAGGGGAGCGGGGGGACGAGGGCCGATGGACAACGCCACCGAGGTGTTCCAGCCACTTCGGGCGGACGATCCGGTCCTGGTGGCCGGGTACCGCCTCGCCGCCCGGCTCGGCGTGGGTGGCATGGGTCGGGTCTACCTGTCCCACACGCAGGGCGGGCGACCGGTGGCGATCAAGGTGGTGCGCCCGGAGCTGGCCGACGACCCGGACTTCCGCCGGCGGTTCCGCCGGGAGATCAAGGCGGCCCGGCGGGTCCGGGGGGCGTACACCGCCGAACTGATCGACGCCGACGCGGAAGGCGTACCGCCCTGGCTGGCCACGCTGTACGTGCCCGGACCCTCCCTGGCGGAGGCCGTCGCCCGGCGCGGACCGCTGCCGGTGCCCGCCGTGCTGTGGCTGATGGCGGGGGTCGCCGAGGCGCTTCAGGCCATCCACGGTGCCGGAATCGTGCACCGGGACCTGAAGCCCTCCAACGTGCTGCTGGCCGCCGATGGGCCGCGTGTGATCGACTTCGGCATCTCGCTGGCCTCCGACGCCACGTCGCACACCGTCACGGGCACCGCGATCGGCACCCCGTCCTTCATGGCGCCCGAGCAGGCGTCCGCGGGGGAGATCACCGCGGCGAGCGACATCTTCGCGCTCGGTCAGACGGCGGCGTTCGCGGCACTGGGCGCGCCGCTGTACGGGGACGGACCCGCCGTCAACGTGCTCTACCGGATCGTGCATTCGGAACCCGACCTGTCCCTCCTTCCCGAGCAGCTGCGTCCGCTCGTCGCCCGGTGTCTGGCGGCCGATCCGGAGGAGCGGGTGACCCCGGCGGAGGTCGTCGCCTGGTGCCGGCAGCGGCTGGGCCCGGACGCCGACACGGGCGCGGGGCCGTCCGTGTGGCGGGAGGCCGCCGGGCCGGAGGTGACGGTACCCCCTCCGGTCCCCGACCCCACCCCGGTGCACACGCTGCCGTTGCTCGCCGGTCCTCAGCCGGCCGGAACGGACGTCCGGCGGTCCCGCCGCCGGCGCACCGCACTGGTCACGGGCGCCGTCGTCACGGCGGGCGCGCTGCTGCTGGCGGGCCTGGTCGGCCTGGCGTGGACGGTGATGGACGTGAAGGACCGGCTCGGCCATCGGAACGCGGCCGGACCCTCGGCGTCCGGTCCGGCGGCGTCCGCACGCTCGTCGGCGTCCTCACCCGCATCCGTGGCGACCTCGGGAGCGGACGGCCGGGCAACCGGAGCCGCGCACCCCTCCCAGAGCACGTCCGCGCCGCCGCGGGCCGTCCCGTACCCCCTCCAGTGGCTGGACGAGAAGAACTCGCTGGACATCGAGGAACCGGTCGAGCGGAAGGACCGCAAGGGGGACGTCCGCTTCGTCTGCGGCGACTCCTGCGCGCTGGAGAGCGACAGCAGCGTGATCGCGATGGTGTACGGCGAGCCGGGGGCCACCCTCGATTCGTGCCGTCTCACGCTCAAGGGCGCCGACAGCCACCGTCTGCCGCTCGCCGCGACGGCGGCCGGCAGCGAGATCTGCGTCAAGCACCCTTCCGGGGACATCGCGCTGCTGGTGATCCAGGTGAAGTCGACCGCGCTGCCGGAGAGCGGGTCCAGCTTCCTGACCGCGGACATGACGGTCTGGCGGGCGGCCTGAGCGCGGGCGTGCCGGAATGCGTCGCCGCTGAGCTGTCCCGGCCCGCCGTCGCGGACGGCGAAGCCCAGGTGCTGCTCCTCGGTGCCGACCGCGATCACCCGGACCGGAACGCGCCCGGTGCCGGGCCGCGTTCGCCGCACACACCTCCGCTCTGCGCGCGCCGGCGGACGACGGGACGATGCCGGACGGGCTGATCGGCGCGGACGACCGCGCGTGTCTGGTCAAGGCCGTGGAAGCGTCGCGAGCCCTCTCCTGAAGTGCGCTCAGGTGCTGGCTCCCTGATCGTCCGCCGACCGGGGAGCCCGCGGATCGTCCATGGTGGTTCCGTCGGGCCTCCGCCCGAACGCGGCGTCGAGCACGGCGGGGAGATCTGCCTCCGGGACCGCCGCGCGCACTTCGGCCAGGACCTGGGGGAAGCGGTCGTCGTCGACGGTACCCATGTGTTCCTGGCGCAGCCGGTGGACGACCTCGACGAGTTCGGGGCGCCTCCGCATCCAGGCGCGGGACGTGCGGATCTCCTCCTCGACCTGGTCCATGAACCAGCGCAGCACCTCGTACGGCACGTCCAGGTGCCGCCCGGGGCCGAAGCAGACCGTCGGCTCCCGTGCCGGGTCCTCGTCGGGGACGATCGCGGTCACCAGGGCTCGTCGCTCGCCGACGAGCTCCAGCTCCAGGTACCAGGCGTCATCGGGCACGGAGTACAGCACGGTGATCGCGTAGGGGGCGCCGCCGGGGTGCGGGACGGTCATGACCGCATGCTGTCACGCCGGTCCGGCCACGGATGCCGGGCGGTTCGGCAGGTGTTGACCCGGCGACGGCGCGGGAGCGCGAGAAGACCGGACTCGGCCGCCCGTCACTGATCCGGAACGAGTGTGCGCACACCCGCTCCTGACGGTCCCGCAGCACTATCCGCACGTCAACGCGGCGACCATCCAAGGTTGTTGGAGCGGTGAGCGCTGTCCGGAACACGGCCATCGACCTTGCGGATTGGAATTCAGTACTCGTAGACTTCATTGGAGAATGAATAACTCGGGGTGCTGTCAGCGGACGGCGTACCCAAGGAGGGAACATGGAATCGATTGACGCGGGCGTGAAGGCGGCGGCCCCGCCCGGCACTTCGCCCGCCCCGGGATCCCCGGCCAACCCCGCACGCTGGGTGATCCTCGCCGTCACGCTGTCCGCCATCTTCATGCAGATGCTGGACACCACGATCACGATGGTCGCCCTGCCCTCGCTGCAGAGCGACCTCGGCTCGACGTTCGCCGAGATCCAGCTGGTCGTCGCCGTCTACTCGCTCGCCTTCGCGTGCGTCCTGGTGACCGGCGGCCGGCTCGGCGACATCTACGGGCGCCGCAAGATCTTCCTGATCGGCATGCTCGGCTTCACCCTCGCCTCGGCGCTGTGCGGCGCGGCCCCCAGCTCGACCTTCCTGATCGTGTCCCGGGTGCTCCAGGGCATGTGCTCAGGTCTGATGTTCCCTCAGGTGCTGTCGATCATCCAGGTCACGTTCTCGGCCAAGGAGCGCCCCAAGGCGCTCGCGATGTACGGCGCTTCGGTGGGACTCGGCACGGTGCTCGGTCCGGTGCTCGGCGGCTGGCTGATCGAGCTGAACATCATGGACACCGACTGGCGGGCCATCTTCTACGTCAACCTGCCGGTCGGCCTGATCGCCCTGCTCCTCGGCCTCGCCAAGATCCCGGAGTCCTCGGGCGGCGGTGCCCGGCGGCTCGACGTCACCGGCGCGATCATCCTCAGCGCCGGACTCTTCAGCCTCATCCTGCCGCTGGTCATCGGCCGTGAGCACGACTGGCCCGGCTGGAGCCTGGTGCTCCTCGTGCTGAGTCCGCTCGTGCTCGCCGAGTTCTTCGTGTACGAGAACAAGCTGTCGAAGCTGGCCGACAGGTCACCGCTGGTGCCGAGCGGGCTGTTCAAGGAGCGCTCGTTCACGGTCGGCCTTGTGATCAGCGTGGTGTTCTTCGCCGGCATCCCGTCGTTCTTCATGGTCTTCTTCATGAGCCTGCAGATCGGCTTCGGCTACACCCCGATCTCCGCGGGACTGGTCAGCCTCGGCTTCGCCGCGCTCATCGCGGTCGGTTCGGCCCGCTCGGCGGCCGTGGTGAAGCGGCTCGGCACGAAGACCCTCGCGGTCGGCACCGGGCTGCTGCTCGTCGGCATGTCGGGTGTGATCGGCACCCTGCACTGGGCCGGATCGGACCTGCACGGCTACCAGTTGATCCCCTCGCTGATGGTCGCCGGCCTCGGCGGCGGCTTCTTCCTCGCCCCCTGCACCGGGATCATCCTGGCCGGCATCCGCTCCCGCGAAGCCGGTTCGGCGTCCGGCATGCTCGCCACCGTGCAGCAGGTCGGCATCGCCATCGGCATCGCCGTCGCCGGCATCCTCTTCTACGGACTGCTCGGGTCGAACGCCGACGGCGCCAGCCGGACCGCGCTGCCCGAACTGCGCGCCGATCTCGCTGCGGCCGGACTCTCCGAGGCTCAGCAGACACAGGTCACCACCGGTTTCCGGACCTGCTTCCACGACAAGATGAACCAGAAGGACCTCACCGCCACACCCGCGAGCTGCGCGCGCATCGAGAAGCAGATGGCGAGCGCGCCGGTGCCGGCGCAGACCAAGGCGCGGGTGCAGGCCGCGGTGCTCGGCAAGGCCGTGCCCGAGGCGCGCAAGTCCAACTTCGGCGACAGCTTCGAGCAGGTGGTGTTCTGGCAGATCGGCTGCTTCGGCCTGTCCTGCCTGCTCGTCCTCGCCCTCCCGAAGATCCGTCCCGAGGACGTCCAGGACGTGCCCGGGGGAGCCTGACCCGGCCCGGTGCGGAGCGGCACGCCGCCGGCGGCGGTCGCGACGGGCGCCCGCCCGTCGCGACCGGGCGGGCGGCGCCGTCGTGCGCGGCCCCTCGCCGTCAACCCTTCCCTTCCCTTCCTTCCCCTCCCTCCGTTGCTCGTTCTCCCGTTTCCCGTTTCCCGTCTCCCGCTCGACCCGGCCCTGTGCCGGTCCTCCCTCCAGCACCCGCGCCCACGCGGTGAAAGGACGAACCGTGTTGTCGGTCCTCGCGCTCGGCGCCGCCTCTGCGCTGGCGTACGCCGGTGCGGCCGTCGCGCAACGGGCGGTGGCCAGCACGACGACGGGACATGGGCGCCGCGCCGCCCTGCGCGGAGCGACCTGGTGGGTGTCACTGGCACTCAACCTGCTGGGCGCGGCGCTGCACACGGCGGCACTGCGCTTCGGTTCGCTGGTGGCCGTGCAGATGCTCGGTGTGCTCACCCTGGTCGCGGCGCCCCTGCTGTCCTCGCTCGCGCGGCGGCGCCGTACCACCGCGGCCCAGTGCTCCGGCATCGCCTGCGCCGTCGCCGGTGTCGCCGGGCTGCTCTTCCTGACCCGGTCCGCACAGGCGAGCCGGACACTGACCCCGGCGCAGACGGCCGGCGTCCTGGGCCTGACCGTCGCCGTGCTCGGGATCTCCGTCGTGGCGGCCGCCACCGCCCGGCGCGGCATCACCACCAGCCTCTGGTACGCGGTGGCCGCGGGGGTGGCGTTCGGCGCGGCCTCGGCGCTCACCCAGACGGCGGTCCTGGAACTGACCCGGGGCGGCGCCCTGCGGCTGCCGCTGTCCGCCGCCGCGCTCGCGGCCGGCGTGGCCTGCCTGGCCGTCGCGGGCCTCACGCTGTCCCAACTCGCCTACCGGGGAGGCCTGGAGGCGCCGCTGGCCACCCTCACACTGGTCAACCCCGGTTTCGCCGTGGTCGTCGGGGTCCTGGTCCTGGGGGACCGCTACCCCGGTGGCCTTCCCGCGGCGCTGGCGGGATGTGCCGCGGCGGCCGCCGCCGCACGGGGCGTCCTCGTCCTCGCGCGCACGCACACCGAGGCCGCCGCCAGGGGGCGGCTAGCCCTCCGAGAGCCGGTCGAAGTGCACGTCCACGGCGGGCGCGAACCACTCGACGAGCTCCTCGAAGTCGAGCGAGGCGAGCGGCTCCATCCGCAGGACGTACCGCAGCATCACCAGGCCGGCGAGTTGCGCGGACACCAGTGACGCCAGCGCCTGGGTGCGGTCGCTCCGCTCGGGGACGATCCGCCGCACGCAGGCCGCGAAGCCCTCCTCGATGCGGTCACGGAACGCCTTCGAGGTCGACTCGTCCGACAGCCCGGTGCGATAGATCGCGACCAGCGCGGGCCGCGTCGACCCGTCCTCCCAGTACGACAGGAACGTACGCACGATCCGCTCGCCGCGGCGCTCCAGGACCGGCTCGGCGTCGTCGTCCGTCAGCGGGTCGAAGAGGGCCGACACGTCGAGGCGGGACTGGACGGCGTCCTGGAACACGCCTTCCTTGTTGCTGAAGAAGTGGTGGATGAGGGCCGGGTCGACCTGTGCCTGCTGTGCGATGCCACGCATCGTGGTGCCCGAATAGCCCTTCTCGGCGAAGAGGGCGAGCGCGGCCGACAGGATCTGCTCCTTGGTGCTGCTCTGCCCCGGACGCCGGCCTCCGCCGCGTGACGACGACCGCCTGCCGCGGGCTGCGTCGCCCGGCTGTGCGTTCGCCTGCGTGGCACAGGGGATCCCGTTTCCGGCGCTCACCAGTCCCCCTTCGGGTATTAATTCATGCGTGTAGGAAATCGACGATATCAGCATCCCACATGGGAAGACTCCCCGGTAGGGAGCATTCCGGCAGGACGCGGCGGTGTCGAGCCCGAATCGCGCGACCGCGCGCGGGCTGGCCGGATCCGATCAGCGGCGGCACCATTTCGCGCTTCGCGGCCGTCGCGCGACAAGGAACCGCCGTCCCCGGCCCGTTCGGGCGAGCCTTTGCGGGACGGCGGTTCCTGTGCCCGAATTCCTTCGATCTCCCCGAAGCGTCCGCCTACCGCTCCACGTCGGGCAGCACGGTGGCCCCCCGGGTGAGGACCCGGTGAACCATGTACGGTGCCCGGCGCTTCGCCCACAGCAGGACCTTGACCCGCTTCAGCGGGGTGAAGTTGTAGTAGCGGTCGGTGGGATCACCGAAGGCGAATAGCGGCGGAACGAAGGACGCCCTGCGCAACTGGCCGAAAATCCGCTCGGCCGCGACACCGGGCGCCAGCCGGTTGTCGGCCACCTGCCGCGCCAGCCGGTCCATGTCGTCGAACAGGGCGACGAAGCCCGGGTAGACCGGGAACCACAGCCCCGCGCCGCGGTACCGCTCCAACTCCCGCCACCGGTCCGCCCCTCCGGGCGCGGCCAGGGCGTCGTTGCGGGCCCGCTTGAGGGAGAGAGCGGCGAACATGGAGTGCAGCAGCCACACCCGGCAGAAGGCGTTCCAGAGCCTGAAGTCGGTGGTCGCGGTGAGGGCCGTACGCAGCAGCCGGTCGCCGTGCTCGATCAGCGCGGCCTGGAAGGACTCCAGGGGCCGGAAGCGCTCCACCGACCAGTCGCCGCTGTCCGCCGCCGCGATGAGGTGCGCGGCGGCCTCGTGAACCAGTTCCGCGGTCAGGGTGACGTCCCGGGACAACGTGAAGTCGCAGCGGACGGCGGAGCGGTCCAGGACCACGAATCCGTCGCCGGCGGCCGTGTTGGCGCCGTACTGCCACGGCTCGGAACCGGTCCACGGACTCACCGCCGTGGCCTTGGCGAACTGCCATGCCAGATCCGGGAACTGACGTATCAGCTGCTGGAAGTCCTCCTCGGCGGACGCCGACCGCTGCGGCCACAGCTTGGCGTCGAGACTGACCGCCACGCTGGTCAGACCGTTCTCGCCGGTGCGGTCGTCGCCGAACGGGACGAGCTGGATCCAGCCGCCCGGGAAGACCACCTGCGTGGTGCCGCCCGTCCAGGGCGTCCCGCCCTCGCCGGGGTCCACCCGCCGCTCCAGCGGACGCACCCCCCGCAGGTGCGCGGTGAGCACCCGCGAGGAATGGCGCAGCGGACGCAGGGCCGGGTCGGGTCCGAGGCGGCGCAGCATCGGCGCGTCGGGACCGGACATGTCGACCACGAACGCCGCCCCGACCTCGCTTCCGTCGGCCAGCTCGATCGTGAAGTCGCCTGCCTCGCCCCGTACTTCGGTGAGGACCGGGCGGCCCTGCGGAACCTTCGCGCCGTGTCCCGCCGCGAGCCGGTGCACCCAGGCCTCGACGTCCGGCCGGTACAGATGCGACTCGCCGTGCTCGCTGGGGACGTTGAACTGCACCACCTGGTGCGGCCGTACGGGAGCGCCGGGGCGCGCGTACACGAAGCCGATGCTCGACTTGACCCCGGAGGTCCTGCGCACCTCCGCCGGCAGCTGCCCGAAGTGACCGAGGGCGGACAGCTCGGGCACGCCGTAGCGGCGCGCGAGCAGTTCGAAGACCTCCGCGGTGTAGGGGACCGTGGTCTCGCCCGCCGGGGTCGTCGCGTCGTGCGGCGAGTCCACCAGCACCACGTCGATCCCGGCGCGGGCCAGGATCGCGGCGAGCATGCCGCCGCCGAGGTGTGCGCCGAGCACGGCCACCGTGTGCCGCGTCCGGCTGCCGGGGCGCGCGGGGCCGGGCCCGGGCGCCGGGCGGGCCGAGGCGTCAGCACCCGCGGGCGTGCCGACGCCGGCGGGCCGTGCGGCACCGGTCGACGCGCTCGTGCCGGGGGGCTGTGCGGCACGGGCAGACGCGTCCGTCGCCCCGCCCGAGGGGCCGGAGGCCGTCGCGTCACCGCCGCTGCGGACGGGACTCGTTGGGTCACCGCCGGTGCGGACGGCGCTCGTCGCGTCACTGCCGGTGCGGACGGGACTCGTCGCGTGACCGCCGGTGCGGTCGGCGCTCGTCGCGTCACCGCCGTCCCGGGCGCCGGTGGTCGACCCGCTGTCCGGGGAGGCGGCGGTCGACGCCGTGCCGGTCTTCGAGCGGGCGGCGGTCGACGCCGTGCCGGCCCTTGAGCGGGCGGCGACCGTCGCCGGCGTACCGGCCACGGGGCCGCCCGCCCGGATCGACGGCTCCGCGCCGGTCGTCGGCTCGTAGGGCAGCGCCGATTCGGCCGCTCCCACCGCCTCGGCACCCTCCGCCCAGCTCTGGTCCGGCGGCCGGGCCGGGACCGCCGGGGATGGTCGCTCCGTGCGCTCTTCCTTGGGCATGCGCCGGTCCTTCCTCATGAGTGCCTGCGCAGCCGGGAGCGCAGGAATCCGCCGAGTGCGCCGGCCACCACGGGGCCGGTGTCCGCGGCCGCGGAGCCGCGCCGGGCCCAGTGCATGGTGCGGATCATGCGGGCCGGATTGGGGTTGTAGAACCGGTTCGCCGGGTCGTGCAGACCGAACGGCGGCGGCGCGTAGCCGTCGTCCTGCAACAGGTCGAACAGCTCACCGGTGGCCCGGTCCGGAGTCATCAGACCGGCCTCGACGTCCCGGCAGGCCGCCCACGCGGCATCGGTGATCTTGTTGAAGCCGACGCTCGCGGGGAACAGCGCCCCCGGGTGCGGCTGCGCCTCCAACTCGCGCCAGATCATCGGGTCCTTGGACCGCTGGAAGCGTACGAGCGCGTCCTGCGCGTTGAGCGTGCCGAGCACCGTGCCGAGCGCCCACATGCGAAACGTGGCGTTCCACATCCCGTAGTCCCGGAACGAGGTGAACGAGGAGGCGACCACCTCGTCGTGGGCGCGCACGAGACCCTGCTGGAGCGTCTCGACGTGCCCGAACCGTTCGGCGGAGAAGTCGTCGTCCTTCGCCGCCTCGATGAGCCGCCAGGCCAGCGAGTTGACCACGTCGGTGGTGTTCGTCAGTCCGCGCGAGTACAGCGCGTCCACGAATCCCGCAGCGTGCGAGGTCAGACAGAAGCGGTCGCCGACGACCTGGTGCGAGGAGTACTGCAGACGCCCGGTGGACACCCACGGGCGGGCGGCCTTGGCGTGCCTGAACTGCGGGGCGATGTCCGGGAACCGCTCCAGGAACTGCGCGAACTCCTGCTCCGCCGGCAGATCCGTCTTCGGGTGCTTGCGCGGGTCCAGAGTCAGACCGACGCTGCACAGCCGGTTGGTGGCGCCGCGGTGGTTGTCGAACGGGATGACCCACACCCAGCCGCCGTCGAAGACATGGTGCAGGGTGCCCTGGTGCCACGGACTCGGGTTGTCGTGCGTCCGGCCGGCGGGGCAGTCGTCGTACGGGCGCACCCCGATCATGTGCGTGAACAGGGTGCGCGAGTGCGTGCGCTGCTGCGGCACCTCGTCGCGCAGCCCGAACTTCCGTGCCAGTGGCGAGTTGTGGCCGCCGGCGTCGACGACGTAGCGGGCGCGGATCGAGGGCCCGCCGTCCACGGCGAGCGTGACGCCCGAGCCGTCCACCTCGACCTCGGACACCCGCGTGCCGAGCCGCGGCACCGCGCCGTAGCGCACGGCCACGTTGAACATGTACGAGTCGACGTCCTGGCGGAACATGTGGGACTCGGTGGACAGCGCCACCGGGATCACGAACTGGTTGATCTCGTCGGCGACCTGCTTCTCGCCCTCGCGGTGGTAGACGAAGCCGAAGTTGCGCTTCTGGCCGGAGTTCGAGGACACCTTGGAGCGCATCGTCGAGAAGTGGCTCAGATGCGCGATCTCCGGCACTCCGTAGCGGGCGGCGAGGATGCGCAGCATCACGGACGTGTACGGGATCGTGGACTCGCCCACCGCGAAGCGCGGGTGGGTGCCGGCGTCGATCAGGACCGTCTTCACCCCGTTGCGGCTCAGGATGGCAGCGAGGATGGAGCCGGCGATTCCGGCGCCCAGGACGGCGACGTCGTGGACGGCCTTGTCGGGCGAGTCGGACGCGGGCAGCGGTTGCATGATGCTCGTTCCTCCAGGGGTCGGGGCGGAGTGGTGGTGCGGCAGGGTCCGGGGCGCGCGGCACGTGCCGCGCGCCCCGGACCCAGGGGTGTCATGCCGGGTCCGTCGGCCGGCTGCCGGCCGGGTGCTTCTCCTCGATCAGCTCGTGGAGGAAGGAGCCCCAGTGGATGCCGGGGCAGGCGAAGAAGTCGCGGCTGTTGATCTCCAGGCCCAGGTCGTCGCGGCACCGGCTGATCAGCTCCATCACCATGAGGCTGTCCAGGCCCATGTCGGCGAGCCGGGTGTCCTCGGTGAGGGTGTCGAGCTCCAGGCGCAGGATCTCCGACAGCTGGACGCGGATGTACTCGTTGAGCTCGGCCAGTCGCTCGGTACGGCTCAGACCGATCAACCGCGCGGTCAGCGGACCGAGTTCGGAGTCGTCCGTCCGGCCCGCGGCGGGCGCGCTGCGGACCTCGCCGAGCATCGGCCGCTCCCGGCGCGCCTCCATCAGGTCGCGGAACAGCGTCCAGTCCGCGGAGCACACGGTGCGGTGCGCGACGCCGTCGACCACGGCCTCGCCGAGGAGCTCCAGCGCGTGGTCGGGGTTGAGCTGGTGGAGCCCGATGGAGCGCAGGAACGCCATCACCGAGTCGTCCGCGAGCCCGGACCTGGCGGCCCACGGCCCCCAGCTCACCGTCGTGGCGGCCAGTCCCCGCAGCTGCCGGAAGTGGGCGAAGGAGTCGAGGAAGGCGTTGGCGGCGGAGTACCCCGCCAGATGCTGCGAGCCCCACACCGAGGCGATCGAGGAGAAGGAGACGAACAGGTCCAGGTCCTGGTCGACGGTGGCGTTGTGCAGCGCCCAGGTGCCGTCCACCTTCGCGTGCAGGCAGCGGTCGTAGGTGTCCGGATCGCTCTCCCGCAGGAATTGCGGCTCCGACAGTCCCGCCGCGTGCACCACACCGCGCAACGGGCGTCCCGCCAGACCCAGTTGGTCGGTCAGCGAGCGCAGCGCCGTCTCGTCGGCGGCGTCCAGCGCCACCACCCGTACATCCGCGCCCTGGGCCTCGATACGGCGCACCCCGGTGATCCGGGACGCGGTGGTGTCGTCGTGCTGCGGGTCGTCCCAGGTCGCGCGGTCCGGCAGGCCCGACCGTCCGGCCAGCACGACGGTGCCCGCGCCGTTGCGGGCCAGCCACTCGCCCATCAGCAGGCCGAGACTGCCGAGTCCGCCGGTGACGAGGTAGCTCCCGAGGTCGCTCAGCTGCGGGGTCGGCCGGGGAGTGTCCTCGTCGCCCGAGCCGGCCGCCACCAGCCGGGGCACCAGTACGGTGCCGCCGCGCCGGGCCGTCAGATCCTCGGCGCTGCGGGTCGCGACGAGGTCCGCGATCCGCTCCGCCTCGTCCGCCTCTCCGGCCGGGTCCAGGTCGAGCAGTCCGCCCCACAGCTCCGGGTGTTCGAGCGCGGCCACCTTGCCCAGACCCCACAGCGGGGCCGCCGGCAGACAGATCTCGTTCTGCCCGGTGCCGGTCCACTGGGCGCCACGCGTCACCACCCACAGCCGCGTGTCCGTCTCGTCGAGGGCGAGCTGCCGGGCAGCGGCCAGGAAGACGTGCTCCGCCGCGGCCCGTGCCTGTCCCACGGACTCGGCGTCGTACCCGGTCAGCGGGAGTTCGAGGCCGCTGAGCAGGACCAGATGCCCGTACGGACGGCCCGCGTCCAGCGCCTGGAGCACCGCCTCGGCCGACGGCTCGGACTGTGCCACCACCGCGCCGCGCAGCGTCAGTTGCTTCGCCACCGTCTCCAGCAGTCCGGTGTCCGCGCCGCCCGAGCCGACCAGCAGCACCCGCTCGTCGCGCAGACTCCCCTCGGCGAACGCCTCCGGGGCCGCGGGCCGCCAGACCTGCTCCCACACCGTCTCCTCGCGAGCGGTGCGGGGCACGTCCGGCGCGGGCTGCGTCGAGGACCGCAGATGGACGTCCCGCATCATGATCAGCACGCTGCCGTCGGATCCCAGGATCTCCAGGCCGCCGCGCAGTTCACCGTCCTCCCCGGACGGGTCCAGCCAGCCGTGGACGTAACGCCGGGTGCCCTCGGGCACCGCAGTGGGCACCGGGGTGCCGCCCGGACGCGGGGCGTTCTCGGACTGGCGCAGCAGGCCCAGCGTCAGGTCGAGCAGGGCGCCGCGGGGCAGGTCCTCGGCGGCACGGTTGACCTCGGCGAGCACCTCGCCGGGTCCCTGGTACACCTCGTTGAGGACCGGCTCGGCCCAGCCGGGCACCGTGATGTCGGCCGGGTCGACCGGCGCGCACCGGGCCCGTACGGCGTCGAGGTCGCCGTCGGCGCGCCGGGTGTCCGTGGGACGGCGCACCAGCACACCGCGGGCGTGCAGGCGCCAGCTGCCGCTCTCCACCGAGTCGACGCCCTGCCGGGAGAAGCACAGGAACAGCGAGCGGCCCTCGTCGTCCTGCGGCAGCACGTAGACCCGTATGCGGGCGGGGCGGTGCTCCGCGTCCAGGAGCAGCGGCTCGCCCACCACGAAACGGTCCACGAGGCGGGGCTGCGCGCCGGGCAGCTTCGCGGCACCCGCCAGCGCCCAGTGGCAGAAGCCGCCCGCCGACACGGACCGCCGGCCGTCCGGGCCCGTCTGCACGAACACGTCGGACAGGTCGTCCAGCTGGGGCGAGAAGGTGGGCGCGCCGGACAGCAGATGGCCCTCGAAGAGCGCCCCCGGCGCGTCGTCGGCCGCGAACTCCGGTACGTCGCCCGGCGCGTCGTCGTTGAACCAGTACCGCTCCCGCTGCCACGGGTAGCTGGGCAGCGAGGTGCGGCGCGGCTTCTCGTCGCGGTGCACCGCGTTCCAGTCGACCGGCACACCGCGGTGGTGCAGCGCGCCCAGCGCCTGGCCCACGATGTGCGCGTCCTCGCGGTCACGGCGCAGCGACGGGATCCAGCCGACCCCGTCCTCGGGCAGGCAGCGCGCGCCCAGGCCCAGCAGCACCGGCGCCGGGCCGAGTTCGAGGAACGTGCGGCAGCCCGTCTCGTACAGGGTGGTGACGCCCGCGTAGAAGCGCACGGGCGCCAGCACGTGCTCGGACCAGTAGGCGGGGCGCAGCTGGTCGGGCCCCCACTCGCGGCCCGTCACGTTCGAGATGATCGGGTACTTGGGCTGATGGAAGGTCAGCGTCTCGGTGACCTTGCGGAACTCGTCGATCATCGGTGCCATCAGCGGCGAGTGGAACGCGTGCGAGACGGCGAGCCCGCGGTGCTTCACGCCTTGGCCCGCCAGCACCTCGACGACCAGGGCGACCTCCTCCTCGGGGCCCGACAGGACCACGTCCGTCGGGCCGTTGACCGCTGCCACCGCGACCGAAGGCACCGGGCCCGCCTCGGCGATCGCCGCGCGCACGGTCTCCTCGTCGCAGACCAGGGTCTCCATGACACCGCCCGCGGGCAGTGCCTCCATGAGCCGGGCGCGGGCCGTGACCAGCCGCGCGGCGTCGTCGAGCGAGTGCACCCCGGCGACGCACGCCGCCGTGATCTCGCCCAGGCTGTGCCCGATCAGCGCGGTCGGCCGCACCCCCCACGACTCCCACATCTTCGCCAGCGCGTACTGCACGGCGAACAGCGCGGGCTGGGTGAACCCCGTCCGGTTGATGCGCTCGCCGTCGGACAGGACCGGGTCGAGCGGCTCGTCCAGGTGGCGGTCGAGGGCCTCGACCACCTGGGCCAGGGCGTGCGCGAAGACCGGCTCCGCCGCCGCGAGGGAGGAGGCCATCCCGGCGTACTGCGAGCCCTGCCCGGTGAACATCCAGCCGAGCCGGCGTGCCTTGGCGCCCGACGGGCCGTGCGCCGTGACCTGGTCGGCCCGCTCACCTGCGGCGAACGCGGCCAGCCCCGCGGCGAGTTGACCGCGGTCGCCGGTCACACTGAGGCCGTGCTTCATCCGGGCCCGCCCGATGTGCGACGAGTAGCAGATGTCCGACAGGGTCCGCGGGTCCGCCTCCCGCACCCGCTCCTCGTACACGCCCGCCATCGCGCGGAGCGCCTCGGGGCTGTTGGCGCTCAGCGTGAGCAGTCCCACCTCGCGCGGGGTGCCCTCGCGGGGAGCGGGCCGGGGCGCCTCGGCGAGCACGGTGTGCGCGTTGGTGCCGCTGGCTCCGAAGCTGCTCACCCCGGCGATCCTCGGCCCGTCCGGCCAGACGGTCTCCTCCGCGGTCACCTTCAGATTGATGGCGTCCCAGGGGACCTGCGGGTTGGGGTCCTTCAGGTGCAGATGCCGGGGCAGCGTGTCGTGCTGGAGGGCGAGGACGACCTTCAGCAGGCCCGCCGCGCCCGCGGCCGGCTCCAGATGGCCGATGTTCGTCTTCACCGAGCCGACGAGCAGCGGACGGTCGGCCGCACGCCCGGTGCTGGTGACCGCGTTCAGCGCCTTGAGCTCGATCGGGTCGCCGAGCTGGGTGCCGGTGCCGTGCGCCTCGACGTAGGTGAGCTCGGCGGGAGAGACCCCCGCGTCCTTCAGGGCGGAGGTGATGACGTTCTGCTGTGCGGCCGGGTTGGGGACCGTCAGACCACTGCTGCGCCCGTCGTGCTCCGTCGCCACGCCGCGCACCACCGCGAGGACGCGGTCCCCGGCGGCCTCCGCCTCGCTGAGCCGCTTCAGCACGAACAGCGCGCCGCCCTCACCGCGCGCGTATCCGTCGGCGGAGGCGTCGAACGTCTTGCACCGCCCGTCCGGCGACAGCGCCCGCAACTTGCTCACCAGGACGAATCCGTACGGCGACAGCATCAGGTTCACGCCGCCGACCAGCGCCATGTCGCAGGCGCCCGAACGCAGCGACAGGACGGCCTGCTCCAGCGCCACCAGCGACGACGAGCACGCCGTGTCGATCACCATGCTGGGACCCTGGAACCCGAACGTGTAGGAGATCCGTCCGGCCAGGAAGCTCGGCTCGCCGATCAGCTGGTAGGCGTCGACGTCCGCCATCGAGCCCTTCTGCTGCCGCATCCGTACGTAGTCGCTGGTGCTCGCGCCGAGGAACACGCCGACCCGGCTGCCCTCCAGCTCGCTCGGCGGCAGGCAGGCGTTCTCCATGGCCTCCCAGGCCAGTTCCAGCACCAGCCGCTGCTGCGGGTCCATGCCCGCCGCCTCCCGCGGCGAGATCCCGAACACGGTCGGATCGAAGGTGTCCACCGGACCGTCGAGGAAGTTCCCCGACAGCGTGTACGCGGTGCCCGGGTGGTCCGGGTCCGGGTTGTAGAACCCCGCGACGGAGTGCCGTTCCTCGGGGAACCGGGACGTCGAGTCACGGCCCTCGGCCAGCGACTCCCAGAACGCCTCGGGCGTCGCGCCGCCCGGCAGCCGGCAGGACAGACCGATCACGGCCAGCGGCTGTGGCTGCTGGAGCTCCTGGACCCGCGCGCGCAGACTGCGGATCGTGCCGAGGGAGTCCTTGAGCCGACCGCGGAGGACCTCCTGGCTCGGCTGCTCGGCTTGGCTCTTCGTCATCAGTTCTCCTCAAATCCAAGCGCCCGTGAGTCGGAGATCTCCGCCTCCAGCTGGCGTAGCAGTTCGTCGTCGTCGAGGTCGTCCAGGTCGTCGGCGGGCTGGGCACCGTCCTCGTCGACCGCGACCGGATCCGCGGCCGCGTCGTCGGAGCCGGCGGCCGGGAGGCCGAGCTGCTCCAGCAGGTGCGCGGTGAGCGCCAGCGCCGTCGGGTGCTCGAAGGCGACCGTCGAGGACAGCTCGGTCTCCAGCTCCCGGGACAGCCGCAGCCGCAGCGTCAGCGACATCACCGAGTCCATGCCGAGCTCGAAGAAGCCCTGGTCGGCCCGGAGATCGTCCTCCGAGAGCCCGAGCACGGCGGCGACCTGCGCGCACACCCAGTCGAGCATCCGGTCCCTGCGCTGCCCGGGATCCAGGCTCCGCAGCCCGGCCACGAACTCGGTGCCGCCGGTCTGCCGCGCGGCCCCCAGGACGGTGCGGAACAGCTCCCGGTGCGGGGCGTCGGCGAGCGCGCTCCCGAACAGCTCCCAGTCCACGTCGGCCACGCAGGCGTGCACCGTGTGGTCCCAGACCAGCAGGTCGAGGGCGGTGGTCAGGTCCCGCTCCCGCAGCGGGGCGACCCCGCTGGACTTCAGCAGTAAAGTCGTCCGCTCGTCGAGGAGCCGGCTGCCTTCGAGGGGCATCAGCTCCACGTGCGCCACCGGCAGTCCCGAGGCCCTGCGGCGTGCGGCCAGCGCCCGCAGCGACCAGTCGGAGGGCGCCGCGGCGCCCGTCACCGCGCCGCCCCAGGTGCCGGGAACGGACCCCAGCAGGACGAACAGGCGCACCGGGTCCTTCGCGGTGAGCCGGTGCATCAGCTCGGCCGTCTCCGCGCGGTTCCACTCCGCCCGCAGCGCGGCCTCGGTGGTCTCCTCCAGCGGGGTCGCCAGCTCCGGAGCCGCCGCGCACACCACACCCGCGATCCCGGTGTCGGCACGCAACTCCTCCACCAGCGAAGCCAGTTCCTCGCGTGCGCCGCCGGTACGGACCGTGCGGACCTCGGCGCCCGCGGCGCGCCATCCGGCGATCCGGTCGTCGACCGGCAGCCGCTCGGCCTGCTCGGGCTCGGTGTCCGCGAGCACGATCCGCCGGGCGCCCGCGCCGACCAGCCAGTCCACCACCGGGGGCACCAGGGCGCCGCCCGCTCCGGTCACCAGATGCCAGCGCTCCGCGGACAACGGCCGCCCGCCGGACCGGTCGGGTACGTCGGCCCGCACCAGCGCGCCCACCTGGACGGAGGAGTGCTCGACGCGGACGTGCTCGTCGCCCGGCGCGCACAGCAGCCGTGTCACCAGCGCCCGCAGCTCCTCCGCACTGCCGCGGCTCAGGTCGACGTGGCCGCCCCAGGCCTCGGGGCGGGTCATCGCCAGGGTCCGGCCGAGCCCGGCGTGCGCGCCCTGGTTCCCGTCGGGGAAGCCCTCGTGACCGGCCGGCAGCAGGGCGTGCCGGGTGACCAGCCACAGGCGGGGCGGGGTCCCCTCGGCCTCGGCCAGGGCGGCGGTCAGCGCCGTCGTGACGCGCCACCCGTCCGGCCGGGAGTCCAGGTCCTCCAGCGGCCACAGGTCGCAGATGCCCGTGGTCCCCTCGTTCGCGTGGACCGCGAGAAACGTCCGCCACGCCTCCCGGTCGGCGGGATCGACGACGAGACCCTCCTCGCCGGGTACGTCCGCGGAGCGCACCCGGCGCACCTCGCAGCCGGCCGCCCGCAGCCCGTCGGCGACGACACCCGCCAGATGCTCGGTGTCACCGCACACCAGCCAGCGCGTCGCGGGCGCCACCTGCGCGCCGTCACGGCCGGCGGGCCGCTGGCCCGCGGGGTGCCACACCATCCGGTACAGCAGGTCGGCGACCCGGTCCCGGTCCGCGTCGGCCGCGGCCGGCTCGGGCGGGCCCGCCAGGCGCAGCCCGGCCAGCTCCACGACGGCACGTCCGGCCGCGTCGAGGACGGTCACATCGGCCTCGGGCCGCCCGTCCGAGCCGGCCCGGACCTGACCGCGCAGCAGCCGTACGGTGCCCTCCACGGCGGCGCGGACCCGGACCGACGCGATGGCGGCGGGCAGCGGTTCGCCGTCCCCTCCCGCGGCGCCGCCGACGCCGTCCGCGATCAGATGCAGCGCCAGCCGCAGCAGTTCGGCGGGCAGCCGGTGCCGGGAGGCGCCGTCCGCCAGTTCCACGGTGACGTCCGCGCCGCCCCGGCCGCTGCCGGCCGCCCGCACCCCGAGCGCGGGGAAGCGCTCGGCCAGCGTGGCCCTGAGGGGTTCGTCGTCGGCGAGCGCCGACGGATCGGGAGCGCTCGCGGCGGGCCCGTGCGACCCGTCGGTCGACGCGGTCAGCGCGGGCCCGCCGCCGTCGCCGTCACCGGACAGCCGGCGCAGCACGACCGTGCCCTGCCGGGTGTCGACGACGGCCTGAAGACCGGCCCGACCGTCCTCGTCCGCTCGCGGCGGCGTGCCGAACCGCACGTCGTGGAGCACCGGCGCGGGGGAGCCCGTCGCCGCGGCCCCGGCGAGGGCGGCCTCCAGGAGCGCGGGCGCCGAGACCGTCGTACCGGCTCCGGCGCCGCTGACCTGCCACGGGCTGCGGGTGCCGTCGACCGACACCGCGAGCAGCGCCGTCCACGGCGCGGTCGTCGGCCGGACCGGCGCGCCGACGAGGGAGCCGGAGCCGCCGGCACGGTCCACGGGCGTGTCCTGCAGCCAGTGCTCCTTGCGCTGCCACGGATAACCGGGCAGGTCCACCACCGTGCGGCCGGGGCCCGCGAACGCCGCCCAGTCGACCGGCACGCCCTGCGCGTGCAGCGTGCCCAACGAGCCGAGCAGCGTGCCCACTTCGTCCTCGTCCCGGACAAGGGACGGAAGCACCACGGGCTGTGCCACACCGGCGGCCCGCAAGGACTCCTCGGCGCCGGAGACCAGCACCGGATGCGGGGACACCTCCACGAACACCCGGTCCTGCGGGTCCTCGACCGCGCTCACCGCGTCCTGGAACAGCACGGTGTTGCGCAGATTGCGGCCCCAGTACTCGGCGGTGAGGGCGGATCCCGTCACCTCGCGGCCCTCGACGGAGGAGTAGAACGGGATGCGGGCCTCGGCGGGCACCAGATCCGCGAGCCCCGCCACCAGCCGCTCACGCAGCGGCTCCATCAGCGGTGAGTGCGGCGCCACCGGCACCTTGACCCGGCGGACGAACACGTTCGCCTCGGTGAGTTCCTCGGCCAGCTCCTCCAGGGCGTCGACGTCGCCCGCGACGACCGTGGTGCGGGGCCCGTTGATCGTGGCGACGCCCAGCTTGTCCTCGTACAGCACCAGATAAGGCGCCAGTTCCGCGCGGGGCAGCCCGACGACGATCGAACCGCCGGTGCCCACGAGCGTGTCGAGGAGCCGCGAGCGCAGGCACAGGATCTCCGCCGCCTGCGCCAGGGTCAGCGCCCCGGCGGCCCAGGCGGCGGCCACCTCGCCCATGCTGTGCCCGACGACCGCCTCGGGCACCACGCCCCAGCTGCGCCACAGGGCGACCAGGCCGACCTGCACGGTGAAGATGAGTTCCTGCGGGATGCCTTCGTCGAAGGGGCGGCTGTCCGGCTCGCCGCGCAGCGAGGCCAGCGGGGACCAGGCGATCCACTTCCGCATCTCCTCCTCGCAGGCCAGCACCGCGTCCCGGAACACCGGCTCGCTCTCGAGGAGCCGGCGGCCCATGCCCGTCCACTGGGAGCCGAAGCCGGAGAAGACGAACACACAGGAGCGCTCCAGCTCGGCCGTGCCGGTGCGGACCTGGGCGTGCTCCTCGCCCTTGCTCAGGGCACGCAGCGCGGACCGGACGCCGACCACGTCCCGGCCGACGACGACGGCCCGGTGGTCGAGGTGACTGCGGCGCGCCGACGCCGTGTACGCCAGGTCGGCGAGGGCGGTCGCGTCGCCCGGCTCCAGCAGCGCGAGGTACTGCTTCGCGGCGGCGGGCAGCGCGGCCTCCTGCGCGGCGGACAGCGGCAGCGCGAAGCGTGCCGGGGGTTCGCCGCCGCTCTGCGCGGCCAGGGCCTCGCCGCCGCTCGCCGCCGCCGGTGCCTGGGCGACCAGGACGTGCGCGTTGGTCCCGGTGAACCCGAAGGAGCTCACCCCCGCGACCCGGCGCCGGCCGTCCTCGGGCCACGCCTCCATGCCCTGGGCGATCTCCAGGCCCAGCCGCTCCCAGGCGACCTGCCGCGTCGGCGTGGTGCTCACCCCGATGTGCGGTGCGATCCGGTCGTGATGCACCGACAGGACCGCCTTGATGAGCCCGGCCATGCCGGCCGAGGCCTCCAGATGACCGATGTTGGGCTTGGCGGAGCCGACCAGGAGCGGGGCGCCGTCGGCTCCTTCGGGGCGCAGCGCCTGGGCGAGCGCCCGCAGTTCGACGGGGTCGCCGAGCGGTGTGCCGGTGCCGTGCGCCTCGGCGTAGCCGACGTCGCGTCCGGTGAGGCCCGCCCGGCTCAGGGCCTGTTCGATCAGGGCGCGCTGTGCCGTGCCGTTCGGCACGGTCAGCCCGCTGCTCGCCCCGTCCTGGTTCACCGCGCTGCCGGGCAGCACGGCGTAGATCCGGTCGCCGTCGGCGAGGGCGGTCGACAGCCGTTTCAGGACGACCGCACCGGACCCCTCGCCGCGCAGATAGCCGTCGGCCGCCTCGTCGAACGTACGGCAGTGGCCGCTGGGGGAGAGGGCGCCGCCGGCCGACACCGCGACCGGGATCACCGGACTGAGGATCACGTTGACGCCACCGGCCACCGCGAGGTCGCTCTCGCCCTGGCGCAGGCTCTGCATGGCCAGGTGCACGGCGGTGAGCGAGGACGAGCAGGCGGTGTCCACGGCCATGCTCGGCCCCGTCAGGCCCAGGAAGTAGGAGAGCCGTCCGGACGCTCCGGCGAAGGAGTTCCCGGTGCCGTAGTAGAGGTCGACGTCCTGGAGCCGGCTGCCGACGTGCTGCGCGTGGTCCGAGCTGTTCATGCCGACGAACACACCCGTCGCCGAACCGCGCAGCCGGTCGCGGGTCGCTCCGGCGTCCTCCAGCGCCTCGTAGGCCACTTCGAGGAAGAGCCGGTGCTGCGGGTCGAGGCTGCGGGCCTCGCGCGGCGAGACCCGGAAGAACGCCGCGTCGAAGCCGCGCACGTCGTCGAGGTACCCGCCACGCAGCGAGGTCATCGTGCCGGGCGTCCACGGCCCGTCCGACAGGAAGGCCTGGCCGTCCCAGCGGTCCGCGGGCACGTCGCGGATGACCTCGCGGCCGTCGAGCAGGAGCCGCCAGTAGTCCCGCACCGTGGGGCTGCCGGGGAACCGGCAGCTCATGCCGACCACCGCGATCGGGTCGTCGGCGGGCGCGGGCGCGCCGGACTGCGGGGTCCGCGGCCGGTCGGTCGCCGCGAGGTCCGCGGAGGACGGCCGCGGCGCCTTCTTCGCGAGCACCTGCGGGAGCAGATGGTCGACCAGTTCGTCCAGGCAGGGGCGTTCGAAGGGGGTCGACAGCGGGATGTCCAGGCCGACCCGCATCCCCAGGCGGTCCACGAACTCGACGATGCTCAGCGAGTCCAGACCGAGGTCGGCGAAGCCACGCCGGGGCGGGATGCGCCGGCCCGGGTCCTGGCCGAGGGTCTCCGCGAGCACCTCGGACGTCGTCCGCATCAGGGTCCTGCGTTCGCGGTCGGCGCTCGCCGCGTCCGGTGCGGAGTCGTGCGCCGTGGCGTCCCGGGTGTTCCCGGCCTCCGTCGTGGCCGGACCGGTTCCGGTCCCGTCCGCCACCGCTCCCGCCGGGGGATGGTACGGGGCGGTGACGGACGAGGCGGCTTCCCGGTCGGCCCCGAGGGGGGTGGGGGCGGCGACCGGGGCGGTGCCGCCGGAACCGAGGGGCTCCGGCGGGTTCGTGGCGGCGTCCTCGGGCGTGCCGCCGAGGTCGAGTCGGCGCGCGGGCCCGAGCGGCCTGCCCGAGGAGTCCAGCAGCTGTACGGCGAGCCGGGCCGGCGCGGCCTGTGCGTCGGGCCGCGCGGCCGGCGCGTACTGCGTGCCGGGTGTCACGTCGGGCAGCCAGAACGACTCGTGCTGCCAGGGGTGCCGGGGCAGCTCCGTGAGCCGGCCCGGGACGAGGTCCGCCCAGCGGACGTCGGCGCCGGCACAGTGCAGGGTGGCCAGCGAGGACAGCATCGTCGCCGTGCCGTCGGTGTCCCTGCGCAGCGAACCGACCGCGACGCCCTGGCGCCGCAGCGACGTGAGGGCTTCGGTCAGCGGGCGTACGAGCGTGGGGTGCGGGCCGATCTCCACGAAGTCCGCGCCACGGTCCTCCAGGAGGGTGCGCACGGCGGGCCAGAAGCGGACCGGGCGGAGCACGTTGGCGGCCCAGTAGGCCGCGTCGAGCGTGGCCGGGGGTTCGTCGGGCCACACGGTGGACACGAACGCCTCGGGCCGGTCGGCCGTCAAGTCGCCCAGTTCCGCGCGCAGTTCCTCCGCGAACGGCGCCATGGCCGGGCTGTGGAACGCGTAGTCGCCGGGCACGAAGCGGGCCGGGACGGACCGCTCGCGCAGCAGCGAGGCGATCGCCGTCAGATCGTCCTCGGAACCGGCCAGCACGGTGGCGCCCGGTCCGTTGACCGTGGCGACCGTGACCGCGCGGCCGGTCCCGGCGGCGGTCTCGGCCGCCTCCTCCTCGGAGAGTGCCACCGCGAGCATCCGCCCGGTGCCCGCGGCGGCGGCCATGACGCGCCCGCGCCGCACGGCCAGGTCGAGCGCCGTGGGCAGGTCGAGGGCGCCGGTGAAACAGGCGGCCGAGATCTCGCCGAGACTGTGCCCGACGACCTTGGTCGGTTCCACGCCGCGCGAGCGCCACATCTCGGCCAGGGCCAACTGGACCGCGACGACGGCCGGTTGGGCGAGTTCGGTGGCGGAGAGATCGCTGTCGCCGAGCAGCCGGCGCAGGCCGGGCAGCCCCAGTTCGCGCAGCACGGCGTCGCCGCGTTCCAGACCGGCCGCGGCGACCGGATCGCGGTCCCACAGGTCCAGGCCCATGCCGCGCCACTGCGAGCCCTGCCCGGAGAAGACGAACACGGTGTGGTGGCGTCGCCGGGGCTCCGCGGTGCCGGTGACGGTGCGCTCGTCCGGGGCGCCCTGGGCCAGGTCGAGCAGCGAGGCGCGCAGCTCGTGCCCGTCCGCGCCGATCACGGTGGCCCGTGCCTCGTGGTGGGTGCGGCGCACGGCCGCGGTGTGCAGCACGTCGGACAGCGGCTGTGGGCCGTCGAGGGTCTCGGCGAGGTCCCGTGCGCGTGCCTGGAGGGCGGCCTCCGTGGAGCCGGAGAGCAGCAGCACCCGGGGGCCGTCCTGTGGGGGAGGGGCGGAGTCGGGGGCGGAGGCCGGAGGCGCGGACAGCAGCAGGTGGGCATTGGTGCCGCTGAGGCCGAAGGCGCTCACACCGAACAGGGTGCCCGCGTCCTCGTCCAGCGGCCGGGCCTCGGCGGAGACGCTCAGCGGGCCGTCGTTCCAGGGGATGGCGGGGTTGGGCGTGCCGAGGTGCAGTTGCGGCGGTATCACCCGGTGCCGCGCGGTCAGTACGGTCTTGATCAGCGCGGCCACGCCGGCTGCCGCGTCGGTGTGCCCGAAGTTGGCCTTGTGCGAGCCGATGTGGAGCTTGTGACCGGGGTCGCGGCCGGGCCCGAACACCTCGGACAGGGCGAAGGCCTCGATCGGGTCGCCGAGCGGTGTGCCCGTGCCGTGGGCCTCGACGAAGGCGACCTCGTCGGGGGTGGCGTCCGCGCGCAGCAGCGCCTCCCGCAGCAGCGCCTCCTGTGCGGAGGCGTTGGGCACGGTCAGGCCGGCGCTGCGGCCGTCGTGGTTGAAGGCGCTGCCCCGGATGACGGCGAGCACCCGGTCTCCGTCGGCGAGCGCGTCGTCGAGCCGCTTGAGCACGACGACGCCGCAGCCCTCGCCGCGGACGATGCCGTCGGCGTCGGCGGCGAACGGCTTGCACCGTCCGGTGGGCGACAGGGCCTGCACCTTGCTCATGAAGATGGACAGTTCGGGGGCGGCGAGGACGTTCACACCGCCGGCGAGCGCCGTGTCCGCCTCGCCGCTCGCGAGCGCCCGGCAGGCCAGGTGCACGGCCACCAGGGACGAGGAGCAGGCGGTGTTCACGGCGAGCGCCGGCCCGTGCAGCCCCAGCGTGTAGGCGACGCGGCCCGGCGCGAAGCTGAATTCCTTGCCGCTCGCGTAGTACGGGTCGATGGCCTTCACACCGCGCGTCTTGGAGTGCAGCAGCGTGTAGTCCATGCCGAGCATGCCGAAGAAGACGCCGGTGCGGGAGCCGGCGAGCTGCGGCTTGGTGAGCCCCGCGTGCTCCAGGGCCTCCCAGGAGACTTCGAGCAGGAGCCGCTGTTGCGGGTCCATCTCGCGTGCCTCGCGGAACGAGATGCCGAAGAAGTCGGCGTCGAACCGGTCCAGCCCCGGCAGCACTCCCGCGTAGCGGCAGTAGCCGGTGCCCGGCGCGGCCCCGTCCTCACTGATGTACTCGGGTCCCCAGCGTTCGGGCGGGATCTCCCCGATGACGTCGACGCCGTCCCGCAGGACGTGCCAGAAGGATTCGGGACCGTCCACCCCGCCCGGGTAACGGCACCCGATGCCGACAAGGGCTATGGCCGGATCGGTGGTGATTCCGTTGCGGGCGGGCATGGCTGATCCCCCTCCGGGAGTGCGACAGACAGTGGGTGCGGACGAGGTCCGGGGCCGGGTGGCGGGAGGGGCGTCCACGCCACCCGGGTCGTGCCCGGCAGCGGCCGGCTGCCGTGGTGCCTGCCGGCCGGGACGGGGCCGGTCGGGCCCTGGTCCGCCGGTAAGCGGACCCGGCGGACCCGTGGAGCGCCGGCGGGGAGGTGCCGGTGCGGCTCCGTGGTGCCCGGTGTGTGCCGGGACTTTCTCGAGGCCCTTAGAACTTGGCCGCCGCGGAAGGCGCCTTGAGCGTCCCCAGGTACTTGTGCCAGAGATGGGTGGGGTCGTTCTCGACCGCCTCGACGATCTCCCGCATCGCGGCGAGGGCCTTGGGCTCACCGTCGTACACGTCGCCCTGGAGCATCTTGAGGACGTCCAGGCGGTAGCGCGGGTCCTGGACGAACGCCGTGAAGAGGATGTTGAGGCGGTAGTAGATCGAG
Source organism: Streptomyces sp. NPDC025784 (assembly GCF_055558435.1). Lineage (NCBI taxonomy): Bacteria > Bacillati > Actinomycetota > Actinomycetes > Kitasatosporales > Streptomycetaceae > Streptomyces > Streptomyces sp. NPDC025784. Next base: position 789,420 of record NZ_JBVHMN010000002.1, on the reverse strand, counting down.
ATGAACTCGTACCAGTTGTTGACCGCGCCGCGGAGCGTGTTGACGTAGCCGTCGAAGCGCTCCTTGCGGAAGTCGCCGGCCTTGTGCGCCGCGATGATGTCGGCGGTGGCGAGGCGGGCGCTGTTGAGCGCGACGCTGACACCGCTGGAGAAGATCGGGTCGACGAACCGGGCCGCGTCGCCGATCATCACGAGGGAGTCGTCGGCGATCTTGGTGAGCGCGTAGCTGTAGTCGCCCTCGGCCTTGAACTCCTTGACCCGCTTCGCGTTCTTCAGCGCGTCCTGGAGGGCGGGACGGCTCCCGATGGTGTCCCAGAAGAAGGTCTCCAGGTCGTTCTTGGCCTCCTTGAAGCGGGCCTTCTGGGTCACGACACCTATGGACGTGATGGTGTCGGTGATCGGGATCTGCCAGACCCAGGTGTCCTCCAGCGGGAGGAAGTGGATGAAGATGTAGTCCGCCTGGTCCTTGTTGACCGCGAGGGCCTTGCGGTCGAAGTCGTCGAACCAGGTGTGCACCGCGTACTGGTTGAAGACCGGGTCCGGCTCCTTGACCTTGAGCTGACTGCCCATCATGGTGCGCCGGCCGCTCGCGTCGATGACCATGCGGACGGGGACGCCGACCGCCTGGTTGCCGACCTTCGCCTGGATGACGGGGCGGTCCCGGTCGGTGAAGTCGACCCGGTTCACGCGCACGCCGTGGTAGACCTTCGCACCCAGGCTCTCCGCGTGCTGGAGCAGGATCTGGTCGAACTTGCTGCGGTCCACGTGGAAGGTGTGGTCCCGGTCGACGCCCGCCTGGTCCCGCTCGCTGAACAGGACCTCGGCGGCGCGGAAGTCGTGGTCCAGGCCCTGGAAGCCCATGTGGTCGATGTCCCGGTCCTCCGCGGAGGTCCAGGCGGCGCCGTACTTCTTGGGGAAGCCCGCGGCCTCGACCTTCTCCATGGCGCCGGTCTCGATGAGCACGGGAGTCGTGGCCGGGACCAGCGACTCGCCGACGTGGTCGCGCGGAAAGGTCTCCGATTCGAAGACCACCACGGACAGCCCCTCCTTGGCGAGGTAGGAGGCGGCGGTGGAGCCGGCCGGTCCGCCGCCGATGATGCCGATGTCGTAGTCGTAGTTCGCCGATGTCTCGGACAACGTGATCTCCTGTCGCGAATTCGGGTGGGTGGCGCTGTGCCGTGGCCGCGAGGGCCCGTCGGGCAGGCCCTGGATCAGTGAGCGGGCGTGCGCAGGGACAGCAGCAGGTCGGTGATGCTGTCCAGGTTCTGGAAGTTGGTGCCGGTCAGCTCGGTCGGCGGGATGTTCGTCCCCAGCTCGTCCCGGATGAAGGTGAGCAGCTGAGCGGTGTTGATCGAGGTGAGGATGCCCCACTCGAGCAGCGGGGTGTCCGGTGCGATGCCCTGGGCGTCGGGCTCCGCGAGCAGCCGCTCCTGGATGAACTCGGTGAGCTGGTTGATCAGTTCGTCGCGGTCACTGGCCACGCCGTACCTCCTGGAGATGCGTTGAGGGGCGGGTGGTCCCGCCGGGGTTCAACGGGGGACCCGATGGAGTTCAACGCCCGTTGATTTCAACACCTGATGATGTCATTTCCTGATGAACTCTACTAGTGTTGAGTTCATCGTCAAGAGGCCAACGGACAGTGATGACCGACTGGTTGGAGATGCGATGACCCAAGTGATGACCCGGACCACGACCGCGCGCAGGCTCGGACCGCCCGCCGGAGAAGTCCACGTCTGGGCGGTGCGGGAGCCCGGCCCGGGGAACGAGAAGGCGCTCTGGCGCTGTCTGGCCCTGCTCTCGCGGGGGGAGCTGCGCCGCTGGCGCACCATGGTGCCCTCGCAGCGCGCCCTCTACGCCTCGGCGCACGCCGCGCTGCGCGCGGTGACCGCCGTCTACGCGGGGCGCCATCCGTCCGAAGTCGCCTTCGTGCGGGGCAGACTGGGCAAGCCCCACGTGGCCGGCGACCCGGGCCTGCGGGTCAGCCTCGCGCACACCGAGGGCGTGTCCCTGGTGGCGGTCAGCCGCGACGGCCCCGTCGGCGTCGACGTCGAACGGATCAGACCGCTCCGGGACCCCGCAGGACTGCGCCGCCAGGTGCTCTGCGACGAGGAGGCCGAGCGCTGGCCCGCTGACCGCGAAGGCCCCCTGAACAGCGGCCTGTTCACACACTGGGCGTGCAAGGAAGCCGTCCTCAAGGCCCTCGGCAGCGGGCTGGCGGGCGACCTCACCGCCGTACGGGTCGACCCGGGCGCACGGCGCGAGGGACCCGTCCGGGTGCACGCCGCGCCCGGCTGTGCCGCACGCGTCTGGAACCTCCGACTCGTCGACGTGGGCTCCGAGTTCAGGGCCGCCGTCGCCGTCGCGGGCGGCGGCGGAACCGTCCGGCTCCTCACCCTCGAACCCGGCGAACGGCCCCGCCCGCCCTATCCGTCGGGCCCTCCGGGCACCGACGCCGGGTCGCTGCCTGCTTCCTCGGGCGCCGCCGGTGTCCGCTCCGCGTCCGGTGCCTCGAGTGGGGACGTCCCGCCCCCGTCCGTTCCGTCGGGCGGCGGAATCCGGTCCCTGCCCGGTTCCTCGGGCGGCGGGATCCGGCCCCCGGCCGGTTCCTCGGGCGCCGACTCCCGCCCTCCGTACGGTTCTTCGGGCGGGGCCGTCCGCTCCGCGTCCGCGGCCTCGCGCGGTGTTCCGGAGCCCGCGGTACGCGCCTGGCCCTCGCGGTCGGCGAGCCCTTCGGAGTCCGGCGACCGGCCGCGTCCGGCCACCGCCTCCCACCCCACGAAGGAGACCCCGTCATGCCGCAGCTGAGCACTCCCGGCCCGGACACCGGTGCCGTGGCCGAGGACGCCCCCCACGACCTCCCCACACTGCTGTGCCTGCCGCACGCCGGCGGCGCCGCACGGGCCTTCGCCGGCCTGGAGGCGGCGCTGCCGCGGGCGGCACGGACGGCCCTGCTGGAACTGCCCGGCCACGGCAGCCGGATGGCCGAACCGGTGCGCGACGACTTCGGTGCGGTCTTCGAGGACCTCATCCGCAGCTCCGCACCGCACACCACCGGGCAGTACGTACTCCTCGGGCACAGCATGGGCGCGGCGTTCGCCTACGAGGCGGGCCGCTACTGGAGCGCCCTGGGCCGTCCCCCGGCCGGAGTCGTCGTGGTCGGCCGCAACGGCCCCACGGCCCGGCGCATCCTGCCCGATCTGCACACACTGTCGGCCCCGGCCTTCCTGGAATCCGTACGCCGGCTCGGCGGAACCCCGCCGCAGCTCTTCGAACACCCCGAGCTGATCAAGCTGTTCACACCGGTGCTGCGCGCCGACTTCACCATCTCGGAGACGTACACACCGCTTCCCGGACCGCCGCTCGACTGCCCGCTGTGGGTGTGCGCCGGCGTCGACGACCCGATGGTCGACGACGCGGGACTGCGCGACTGGGAGCACCACGGTGCCGGCGACGTCACCATCGAGTGGCTGCCCGGCGATCACTTCATCCTCGACGACCCGGCGTTCCACGCGTACGTCGCGGGGGTGCTGCGGACCCTGCCGCGCACCGGCACGACGCACTGACGACCGGACCGCCCCCGGGTGCGCGCGCCCGGGGGCGGTGGACTGCTCTGCCGGACCGACGGCCGCCTGCCCGACGGCTGCCGGGGCGGCGGCCTCACACGCCGGTGCCGACGACGCCCGGTGCCGACGACGCCCGGGGCAGACGTCGCCCCGAGGCCGACGGGACCCCGGGGCGGCCGGACGGCGCGGCGGGACACGGCCGCACGGCACGCCGTCGGCCCTCGCCCCGGGGTGCAGGGGGAGGGCCGGCGGCGGTGGGGGGCCGGTTCAGGCGGCGGAGTGGGCCTGGAGTTCGGAGAACTGGGCCCGCCAGTACGCCAGCGGCGTGTGGGTGGCCGAGACGTCGCCGTGCACCAGGCGGCCGATCAGCACCTGATGGTCGCCCGCCAGATGACTGCTCGTCAGAATGCACTCGGCGAACGCCACGGTGTCGTCGAGCACCGGCGCCTCGGTGCGCTTGCCCGGCGTCCACCCGACGCCCTCGAACCGTTCGGGCACCGGCGACGCGAAGGTGCGGGCCGTCTCGGTCATGCCCGCGGACAGGAAGTTCACCGCGAACACCGAGCTGTCGTGGATCGCCTGGAGGGTCGCGCTGGGCTGTTTCACACAGACCAGGAGCAGCGGCGGCGAGGCCGACACGCTGCACACCGCGCTGCAGGTCAGACCGCGCGGTTCGCCGTCGGCGGTGAGGCTGGTGACGACGCTCACCCCGGTCGGCAGCGACCCCATCACCGAACGGAAGGTGTGCAGGTCCACCTGGTCCGGCAGGGGATCGGAAGTGCTGAGTCGTTCAGACATGGGCAGGTCCTCGTCTCTGAGGCCGAGGCGGGTCAGGGCCGCGGAGCTCATCGGGGTTCACCGGGTGGCGGTCGTCGGACGGTGCCGTTCGTCGGGCATCGGGGATCACCGGGCGTCGAGCGAGGTGATCTGCCTGAGCAGGGCCTGACGGTCCGTCTTGCCGTTGCCGGTCAGGGGAAGTTCGGGCAGCGAGTGCACTGCGTCGACCACCATGTAGAGCGGCAGCCGGTCGGCGCAGTCGCGCTTGATCTCCAGGAGGCCGGGTCCCTGCGGACCCTCCGGCACCACCACCGCGTGGATCTTCGCGTCCAGGCCCTCGCCCACCACGACGCACGCCGCGGAGGCGACCTTGGGGTTGGCGGCGACGACGGCCTCGATGTCGCCGAGCTCGATGCGGTGCCCGCGCACCTTGACCATGTGGTCGCGGCGGCCCACGTACTCCAGCATGCCGTCGGGCCCCATCCGGCCGATGTCGCCGGTGAAGTACGGGCCCTTCTGCGGCTCCTGGCCCCAGTAGCCGAGCATGACCGTGGGGCCGCTGACCACGATCTCGCCCTCGCGCTCGCGCGGCGGGTGGAGCCGGATGCGGTCGCCGCTGACGGCGGTGCCGATGGGCAGCGGACGGGTGCTGCCCAGGTCGCGGTCGGTGACCTCGTAGCTGGTGCAGACGTTCGTCTCGGTCGGCCCGTACCAGTTCAGCATCCGCACGTCCGGCCACGCCTTGCGCAGCTCGTGGACCTGCTGGACGGGGAACGGCTCCCCGGCGAAGACGCACACCCGCAGATCCTGCGGCGGCTCGCCGGTGAGCAGTTCGCCGCGCTGCATCATCAGGACGAGCGCGGACGGCACCGAGTACCAGACGGTGATCCGCTCGCGGCGCAGCAGCGCGCCGAGCTGGGCCGGGTCGTAGGCGAGGCCCTCGGGCACCAGGACCACGGACGCGCCGGCCAGGAAGGTGGCGTACAGGTCGAAGACCGACAGGTCGAAGTTGAACGGCGCGTGGTTGGAGAGCCGGTCGTCGGCGGTCACGCCGACCTCGCCGACGGCCCATTCGACGAACGAGAGGGCGTTGCGGTGGCTGATGCAGACGCCCTTGGGGTCGCCGGTGGAGCCCGAGGTGTAGAGGATGTAGGCGGGCTCGTCGGGCTCGTTCTCGTACGGCGGCGGTGCGTCCTCGGGCGGTGCCTCCGCGCGCACCTCGGCGAAGGAGGCGATCGGCAGGGCCTCGTCCCAGTCGGTGTCCGCCGCGCGGCGGATCCCGTCCGCGTCGGCCACCACCAGGGCCGGGGTGCAGCCCTCCGCGATCCGCCGGACCCGGGCGGCCGGGTTGTTGGCGCTGACCGGCGCGTAGATCGCGCCGATGCGCAGCGCGCCCTGCATGAGGGCGATGGCGTCGAGGGTCTTGTGGGTCCACAGCACGACGCGGTCGCCGGGGCGCACCCCGCGACGGTGCAGCGCCGCCGCGTACCGGTCGGCGAGGTCGTCCAGCTCGCGGTAGCTGAACACCCCCTGGGAGGAGCGCACGGCCGGGGCGTCCGGGGCGCGCCGGGCCGAGTCGATGACGAGCTGGTGGAGCCTCACAGTCCTATCTCCTTCACTATCAACTGACGCTGGATGTCCGAGGTTCCGGAGAAGATCGTGCTGGGCACGGCGTCGCGCAGGGCGGCCTCGATGCCGTCCTCGCGCAGATAGCCGCGGCCGCCGAAGATCCGGACCGCGTCGGCGGCGGAGGCCAGGACGCCCTCGGACACGGCCAGCTTCGACAGCGCGATGTGCAGCACGGACGGGTCATTGCGGTCCATCGACCAGCAGGCGCGGTACAGCAGCAGCCTGGCGCTCTCCAGGCGCACCTTCATGTCGGCGATCCGGTTGGACACCGACTGGAAGTCGCCGATCCTGCGGCCGAACTGGCGGCGTTCGCGGGCGTGCGTGACGCACTGGTCGAGGAGCCGGTCGAGCAGGCCGATGTACAGGGCGAAGAGGCAGGCGCGTTCCCAGCCCATGGAGTGCTGGAAGATCGCGGCGCCGGCGCCGGCGCCGCCGAGCACCTGCTCCTCGGGCACGAAGCAGTCCTCGAAGGTGACCGGTCCGGCGGGGCAGGAGTGCATGCCCATCTTCTCGTAGGGCTTGCCGACGACGACGCCGGGCGTGTCCCGGTCGACGACCAGACCCGTGACACCGAGGAAGCCGGCCTTGGGGTTGACCGTCGCGTACGTGACGAACACGTCGGCGGCCGGTCCGTTGGACACGAAACTCTTCGTGCCGTTGAGGACGAACCCGCCGTCGGTGGGGGTAGCGGTCATCGCGAGCCGCGAGGAGTCGGATCCGGCCTCCGGCTCCGTCATCGCGTTCGCCGCGATCAGCCGGCCGGCGGCCAGCTCGGGCAGCAGGCGGCGGCGTACGGCGTCGCTGCCGAACCGCTCGATCGGTACGGCGCAGGCGAAGGTGTGCGCCGCCGCACCGAACACCAGGCCGGTGTCCGCGCAGCCGCGGCCCACGGCCTCGACGACGCGAGCGGTGTCGAGCGCGCCGAGCCCCTGCCCGCCGAACTCCTCGGGCAGACAGGACCCGAGCATGCCGATCTCGCCGAGCCGGAGCCAGTCCTTGCGGGTGTAGAAGCCGTGGCCCGCGCCGGGCGGCGCGGGGAAGGCCGCCCGCGTCGCCTCCAGTACCTCGTCGTAGCGGGCCTGTTGGCCCTCGTTCCAGCCGAACTCCACATCTGCTCCTGGGGTACGGGGAAGGGGGCGCCCTCCCTCATCGGATGCTGGTCAGTTCTGCTCGGGGGAGTGGCGCAGGTTGCGCGGGCCCACGTAGCGCAGCCGTGGATGGATGCGTCCCTGGCGGGCGCGCTGCTCCTCGACGTGGGCGAGCCAGCCGGGGACCCGGGCCGCCGCGAACATCGGGACGAACAGGTCGGAGGGCATGCCCAGCAGGTGGTAGATCGCGGCCGCGTAGCAGTCGACGGTCAGATAGGGGCGGGGCCCCTTGGAGGGGTGGGCCGCGGCCCGTACGGCGTCCAGGACCCGCAGGAGGCGGTCGCTGCCGGGACCCGCGTTGAAGCGCCGGGCGGCGTCGCGCAGCGGCCTGACCCGGGGGTCCTCCTCGGCGGGCGCGACGGGCCGGGTCCGGGTGGCGGACGCCTGGTCGGCCCGCCCGCGCAGATACGCGGCGGCGGTGTCCGGGCTGCCGTCCTCGCGGGCCAGGTCGATCACCTGGTGGGCGGCGCCGCCGTGCAGCGGCCCGGTGAACGTGGCGAGCGCGACGGTGATGGTGGCGAAGGTGTCGGCGCCGGTGCCGGCCGCGACACGGGCCGCGAACGCCGAGGCGTTGCAGCCGTGTTCGGCCTGGAGGATCAGGCAGAGGTCGACCAGCCGTACCCGCTCGGGGTCGTGCGGCAGCCCGAGCATGTAGAGGATGTTCTCGGCGTGCGACAGCTCGGGCGCCGGTTTCGGCAGCCGCCGTCCGGCGCGGGCCGCCTGCTGGGTCGCGAAGATCGTCGGAATGCGGGCGACCAGGCGCTCGCGCAGGTCGATGTGGGCGGCCGGGTCGGCGTTCGCCTCCGCGGCGACGCCGAGCGCGGGGACCGCGGTGCGCAGCACCGACGAGGTGCTGGAGCTGGCGTTGAGCACCAGGTTCGTGGCGACCATGGGCGGCAGTTCACGGGCGGCGGCGAGCCGGGCCCGGAAGGCGCTCAGTTCCTCGGCGTCGGGCAGCCAGCCGCGGATCAGCAGGTGCACGACCTCCTCGAAGGTGACCCGGCCGATCAGTTCCTCGATCGGATAGCCCCGGTAGGCGAGCCTGCCGCGGACCGGGTCGACCTCGGAGATGCCCGTCTCGCCGACGACCACGTCGGAGATGTCGGTGAGTTCCTGGACGACGGCCGGCGGCACGGGGCCGGGCAGGGCGGGCGCGATGGCGGAGGCGTCCGGCGGGGCCTTGATGTACGAGAGTTCGGCGAGCCGTTCGTCGTAGAAGGCGCGCAACTGGCCCACCGAGTCGATGTGTTCGATGAGGTGGTCGTCGAGAGTGGTGCCCAGCTCGTGTTCCAGGTGGACCTGGAGTTCCACGGCGGTGAGGTCGTCCCAGCTGGCCACGGCGCGGAGCTGCATCTCGTCGCCGATGAACTCCGACGGCATGTCGAAGACGCGGGAAAGAGTGCTGATGACGGGGTGCACCTGGGCCATCTCCTTGTCTGTGCGTCGCCTCTCCTGCGGGTGCCGAGCGACGAAGGGGGGTGGTGTCGCGCGTCGCGGCCGTGCCGGCCGTCTGCTCGGGGGGCGGGCGGGCGCCGGTCCCCGGGCAGGGCCGCGCGCGGGCAGGGCGGAGCCCGCCGGGGAACCGGGCGCGCGGAGCCCGACCGGCGGGGCGGCCCGGTGGTCCGGGCCGCGCCCGGTCATCCGGCCAGGTCGGATGCCTGCTCGTCGGCCGGACCGGGGATCCGGACGAGCGGGGAGGCCTTGGCAGGGCTGGCGATGAGGTCCATCCGGGAACGGGGGAGGACGAAGGGGAGGAGGGGACCGGTCATGGCCGTGGTGATCAGCGCCATCAGGACCATCTCGGTGAACAGGGTCTGGTCGAGCACGCCCAGGCTGAGTCCGACGCCGAGGATGATCAGCTCGGTCAGGCCCCGGGTGTTCATCAGGACGCCGACGCCCGTCGACTCCCGCCAGGTGAGCCCGAAGGACTTGGCGGGGAGTCCGGCTCCGAACAGTTTGCCGAGGATGGCGGCGGCGAGGATGAGACCGAGCTCGCCCCAGGCGGTGAGCGACATGCCGGCGACGTCGACGGAGAGTCCGGTGACGATGAAGTAGACGGGCAGCATGAGTTCACCGGCGTGCTGGATGGGGCGGAGCATCTTCTCCTCCAGCAGCGCCGTGGGCCTGCGCGGCATCACCAGGCCGAAGGCGAAGGCGCCGAAGATGGGGTGGATGCCGATCTTCGACGTCGTGTACGCGGACAGCAGTACGCCCGCCGTGACCAGGGTCGCCAGATACAGGCCGGTGCCGCGACGGGACATCCAGGCGACGGCCCGCGCGAGCAGCGGGCGGACGACGGCGATCATCACGGCGCCGTAGCCGGCGGACATCCAGAGGGTGTCGGTGAATCCGGACGGGCCGGAGGCGGTGACGATGGCGACGACCCCGGCCAGCAGACACCAGGCGAGGACGTCGCCGAAGGCCGCGCTGGTCAACGCGAGCGCCCCGATCTTCGTGCGGCTGAGGTTGTTGTCCTTGAGGATGCGGGCGAGCACCGGGAACGCGGTGATCGACATGCTGACACCCAGATAGAGGGCGAACGAACTGAAGGGCACCTTCTCGCCGTTGACGTGCGAGTGGTTCCGGTAGATCAGCGCGGCGACTCCGAGGCCGAGCAGCATCGGGGCGAGGATGCTGCCCGCGGTCACCCCGGCGACGGAGCTCTTCCTGCGTCGCATCGTCGTCCAGTCGAGCTCCCAGCCCACGGTGAACATGAAGAGGAGCAGACCGATCTGGGCGACCATCGAGAGTAACGGCCGCACCTCGTCGGGAAACAGACGGTCCGTCGGGTTCCCCGGGAGCAGTCCCAGCAGGCTGGGCCCCAGCAGGATGCCCGCGGTGATCTCGCCGATCACCGCGGGCTGGCGTATGCGTCGTGCGGCATGCGCGAGTGCCGTACCCGCGATCAGGATGACGGCGATGCCGGCGATGGCGGTGGCTTGCAGTGCTTCGGCGGCGTGCGGATGCGTCACGGCAGGTCCTCCGGCATCGGAAATGGTCTCGTTTTGAACTTAATTCACTACCCGTTGAACTCAACTGCTGATGAGTTTTGCACGCGGCGCGGTGCACACACAAGGGGCGTCGACGGGATGTCCGTCTCGAAGTCAAGAGCCGTGCCGGGCAAAGGGATCGGGGCTTGCCCGGGTCTCCGCTTCATGCAAAACTCCCTACTTGTTGAGTTCACTAGTTGTTGAGTTCTTGTCGAGTGTGAACCGCGGAAGGTGGTGCCTGACCATGCGCGAACTGGTGGAGGTGATCGAGTCCCCGGACTCGGCGCCGGCCGATCTGGCGGCCCTGGGAGTCCCCGAGTCCTTCCGGGCGGCCGTCCTCCACAAGGAGGAGGCCGGCATGTTCGAGGGAGTGGAACTGCGCGACCGGCGCCCCGCCGACTCCATCCACATCCAGGACGTGCCGACCCCCGCCCCGGGACCGGGTGAGGTGCTGGTGGCCGTCATGGCCAGCGCCGTGAACTACAACACCGTCTGGAGCGCCCTGTTCTCGCCGGTCCCCACTTTCGCCTTCCTGGAGCGCTACGCGCGCCTCGGCGGTCTCGCCGCCCGGCACGACCAGCCGTACCACGTCATCGGCTCCGACCTCGCCGGAGTGGTCCTCCAGTGCGGCCCCGGAGTGCGGCGCTGGAGCACCGGCGACCGCGTCGTCGCGCACTGCGTGTCCGTCGAACTGGAGGACCCCGAGGGCCACGGCGACCCCATGCTCGACCCCGAGCAGCGCATCTGGGGCTTCGAGACCAACTACGGCGGACTCGCCGAACTCGCCCTCGTCAAGGCCACCCAGCTGCTCCCCAAGGCCGAACACCTCACCTGGGAGGAGGCCGCCTCGCCCGGCCTGGTCAACTCCACCGCCTACCGTCAGCTCGTCACCCCGAACGGCGCCGGCATGAAGCAGGGCGACAACGTCCTCATCTGGGGCGCCGTCGGCGGACTCGGCTCCTACGCCACCCAGCTCGCCCTGGCCGGCGGCGCCCACCCCATCTGCGTGGTCTCCTCCCCCGAAAAGGCCGCGCTCGCCCGGGACATGGGCGCCGAGCTGATCATCGACCGCAAGGAGGAGGGCTACCGCTTCTGGCGGGACCCGCACACCCAGGACCCGGCGGAGTGGAAGCGCTTCGGCAAGCGCATCCGCGAGCTGACCGGCGGCGAGGACGTCGACATCGTCTTCGAACACCCCGGCCGCGAGACCTTCGGCGCCTCGGTCTACGTCACCCGCAAGGGCGGCACCATCGTCACCTGCGCCTCCACCGCGGGCTACACCCACGAGTACGACAACCGCTACCTGTGGATGAGCCTCAAGCGGATCGTCGGCTCGCACTGCGCCAACTACCGCGAGGCCTGGGAGGCCAACCGGCTCGTCACCAAGGGCAGGATCCATCCCACGCTGTCCCGGACGTACGCGCTCGACGAGGTGGCCCGGGCCGTCCAGTCCATCCACCGCAACGAACACCACGGCAAGGTCGGAGTGCGCTGCCTCGCCCCCGCCGAGGGACTCGGCGTCACGGCCCCCGAATTCCGCGCACTCCACGAGAGTGCCATCAACCGCTTCCGCACCCCGCGGCCCGGGACCACGGCGCCCGTACTGACTGAGGTCGCGGCATGAGCGCCCGGCACGACACCCTCGGCGTCGTCGGCCTCGGCACCATCGGCGGCGCGATCGCCGCCCGGGCCGCTGCGGCCGGCCACCCCGTCCTCGTCCTCGACCCCGGAGCGCGCACGAAGGAGCGGCTGGCACGGCTCCTCGACGCGACCCCCGAGGCGCGCGGACGCATCCGTCTCGTCGACCGCTGGGACGAACTCGCCCCCGCCGCCACGGTGCTGGAGGCGGTGCCCGAGCGCCGCGACACCAAGGCCGAGGTGCTGCGCGCCCTCGACCGGGCCTGCCCGCCCGGGACCGTGCTGGCCAGCACCGCCGCGGCCCTCTCGCTCACCGACCTCGCGGCGGCCTCCGGACGTCCCGGACGACTCGTCGGCCTCCACCTCGCCCTGCCGACGGCCGGCCTCGCCGAGATCGGCCGCACGGTGATGACCGACGACAGCGCCCTCACCCGGGTCCGCGACCTCGTCGACGGCATCGGCCTGGGCCGGGTCACCGTGGGCGACCGGCCCGGCCTCATCTCCACCGCGCTCCTGTTCGGCTTCCTCAACCAGGCCGTCACGATGTACGACCAGCGGCTCGCCGGCCGCGACGACATCGACGCGGCGATGCGCCACGGCTGCGGACTGCCCCTCGGACCGCTCGAACTCCTCGACCTCATCGGCACGGACACCGCCTGCGACATCCTCGACGTCCTGTCCGCCCGCTCGGCCGAGCCGTCGCTCCAGCCCGCCCGCAGACTGCGGCACATGGCACTGGCGGGTCTGCTCGGCCGCAAGTCCGGACGTGGCTTCTACGACTACCGGCAGCCCGCCGACGCCGCGGACGCCGCCGCACCGCCCGCACCCGTCGATCCGCCCGCGGACCACGTCCTGCGCACCGTCGGCGTCGTCGGCACCGGCACCATGGCCACCGGCATCGCCGAGGTCTTCGCCAAGAGCGGGATCGCCACCGTGCTCGTCGGCCGCACCGACGCACGTGCCAGGACCGCCCGGGAAGCCATCGCCGCCTCGACGGCACGGGCCGTACGCCGCGGAAAGCTGACCGAGGCCGAGAGGGAGGCCGCCCTGGAGCGGCTGACCCCTGTCGGCGACCGGACTCGGCTGGCCGACTGCGACCTCGTCGTCGAGGCCGTTGCCGAGGACCTGGAGGTCAAGAAGCAGCTGTTCGCCGAGCTGGGCCGCCTCTGCCGGCCGGGCGCCCTGCTCGCCACCACCACCTCCAGCCTTCCCGTGATCGAGTGCGGTCTGGCCTCCGGACGCCCCGAGGACGTGATCGGGCTGCACTTCTTCAACCCCGCGCCCCTCATGCGGCTCGTCGAGGTGATCCCCTCGCTGGAGACGGCGCCCCGACACGTCGACGCGGCACGGGAGTTGTGCGGCCGGCTCGGCAAGCACCCGGTCCAGTGCATGGACCGGCCCGGCTTCATCGTCAACGCGCTGCTGTTCCCCTACCTCAACGGCGCGGTGCGACTGACGGAAAGTCACTACGCGACCGCCGACGAGATAGACGAGGTGATGAAACGGGGCTGCGGCTATCCGCTCGGCCCCTTCGAACTGCTCGACATCATCGGCCTGGACATCTCGCTGAGCATCCAGCGGGTCCTGCACGACGCCGACCGGCACCCCCGGACCGTTCCCGCACCCCTGCTGGGTCACCTGGTGGCCGCCGGCCGCGCGGGCCGCAAGTCCGGCGCCGGATTCCGGGTCTACGGCTGACGACCCGCCCCGAGGAGGACGTACATGACGAGTCAGGACTCCGACCGCAGCGCCGCCGACGCCCTCGGATGGGCGATGCTGGCCGAACTGACCGGCTGCGCCGACGTGGCCTGGGCCCTCGGCGGCCCCGCGCCCGGCGAACCCGCGGCCACCGCCGACACCGCGACACAGGACGGAGCGGAACGGTGACCGCCGTCGGCACCGGGGAAGGCACCGGTACGCCGGGTCCGGGCCCGGCGACCGGGGACGCGACACCGGGCACGACGGTCCTGGGTGCGACGGGGCAGGGCACGACGCCTCCGGGTACGAGGACGCAGGACACGGCGACACAGGACACGACGCCCGCGGGCACGACAAGCCCGGGTGCGGCCACCGTCCGCGCGGCGGCCGTGGCCGCCCGCGCCGCCGCCACCCGGATGGCCACCACCACGGGAGCGCAGCGGAACGCCGCGCTCACCGCCGTCGCCCGCGGGCTGACCTCACGGGCCCCGTGGATCCTCGCCGCGAACCGGCAGGACGTGCGGGAGGCCGACGACGCAGGGCGCTCCGCGACCGTGCTGGACCGCCTCACGGTCACCGAGCCGCAGCTCGCCGGCCTCGCGCGGACGGCGGACGCACTGGCGGCCGAGCCCGACCCGGTCGGCGGCACCGCGAGCGGCTCCGTCATGCCCAACGGCCTGGAGGTACGGCGCGTACGGGTACCCCTCGGAGTCGTCGGCATGATCTACGAGGGGCGCCCGAACGTGACCGTCGACGCCGCGCTGCTCTGCCTCAAGAGCGGCAACGCGGTCCTCCTGCGCGGGTCTTCCACGGCCCGGCACACCAACGCGGCCCTGGTGCACGCCATGCGGGAGGCCCTCGCCGACACCGCCGTGCCCGCCGACGCCGTCCAGCTCGTGCCCGGCACGACCCACGACAGCGTCCGCGAACTCATGTCCCTGCGCGGCCTGGTGGACGTCCTCGTCCCGCGCGGCGGCCACGACCTCATCCAGGCCACCGTGCGCGACGCCGCGGTTCCGGTCATCGAGACGGGCGTGGGCAACTGCCATGTGTACGTGGACGAACACGGCGACCCGGACAAGGCCCTGGCGATCCTGCTCGACGCCAAGACACAGCGGCCCTCCGTCTGCAACGCCGCCGAGTCGCTGCTCGTCCACGAGAAGGTCGCGCCGTCCTTCCTGCCCCGGGCCCTGTCCGCACTAGCGGCCCACGGGGTGACCGTGCACGGCGACGAACGAGTACGGTCCTTCCACCCGTCGGTGGTGGCCGCCACCGAGGAGGACTGGGGGCGCGAATACCTCTCCCTGGACCTCGCCGCCGCCGTCGTCGGTTCCCTCGACGCGGCCGTCCGCCACATCCGGCGCCACGGCAGCGGTCACACCGAGGCGATCGTCACCGACTCGCACAGTGCCGCGCGCCGCTTCGTCGCGGCCCTGGACACGGCGGTCGTCGCGGTCAACGCCTCCACCCGCTTCGCCGACGGCGGCGAGATCGGGCTGGGTACCGAACTCGGCATCTCCACGCAGAAGTTGCACGCGCGCGGTCCGATGGGACTGACCGCGCTGACCACCACCAAGTACGTCCTCGTGGGCGACGGGCACATCCGGGGCGGAGCCGCCGCCCCGCTGCCCTAGATCGGGAGGTCCGGTCATGTACGTACGCATCATCACCGCGACGGAACCCGCGGGACGGCTGCTCTACGAGGAGCAGCCGCGCGGGGAACGGCACGTGCTGCCGGCGCCACGGCCGAGGCTGGTGCTCGCCGGGGTCGACGACGACCCGGCCGAGTTCCACATCGTGCGCGGCATCGACTAGGCCCTGCGCGGCGTGCCGTGTCCGCGCCCGCCTCCGGGCCGGGAGGCGGGCGCGGGCACCTGTGTGTCCGGCCGGAGAGGGCGGCGGTCACCCCGGGGGGGCGACCACCGCCCTCTCCGCCGTGCACCGGCCCCGGTCCTTCAATGGGGTTGTAGAGCAAGTGACTTGGACTTGAGCCGCCGGTCCGCACAGAAGTGCCGAGAAGGCATTTCCGCACCGCCAGCCGGGCGTACGGCCGGGGCGCGCGCGGGCGGCTCACTGTGCACGGCGGGGTACGGCCAGGGCCGGCGTGCGCGACCGCGGTGCGGGATCCGGACAGGCATACGTGTGCGGGGTGGCTCAGCGACCGGTGCGGTTGGGTGTGGTCGCCGCGGGAGCTTTCGGCTGCTGTGCGGATGCGGACACTCATACGTGTGCGGTGTCGTTCAGCCGCCGGTGCGGTCCGGTGCGGTGTCCGCGCGTGTCTGGGCGGCGGTTGCGCCGACGGAGACACGTATGCGCGAGCGTGCGGAGCTGGTCCGGTGCGGTGCCCGCGCGTGTCTGGTCGGCGGTTGCGCCGACGGAGACACGTATGCGCGAGCGTGCGGGGCCGCTCAGTCGCCGGCGCGGTCCGGTGTGGTGCCCGCGCGGGCGTACTCCGCCGCCGTCCGGATACGGACACGCACGCGCGCCGGCGCGGGCGGAGGTGTCCCGCCGCCGGACGGTGCGGGCCGCAGCAGGGGCACCAGGTCGTCCTGATGGACGACCTCACGCGTGGAACGGCCCTGGAGCCGGGGCAGTTCGCGGGCGTCCAGGCCGGCCAGTCCGCGGGCCACCACCCGCCCGTTCTCGTCGAGCAGCTCGACCGGATCGCCGGCCACGAAGTCCCCGTCGGCGTGCGTCACGCCGTCGGCGAGCAGCGGCCCGCGGCGCTGGAGGACGGACCGGGCCGCGGACGGGGTGAGCCGCACCGTGCCGCGCGGGCTGCTCGCGTGCTCCAGCCAGAGCAGATGGTCGGCGGACCGCTCCCCGGTGCGGTGGAAGAACGTGCCGGTCTCGCGTCCGGCGAGCGCGTCCGCCGCGTGCCGGGCCGCGGTGAGGACGACGGGGATCCCCGCGTCGGTGGCGATGCGGGCCGCCTCCACCTTGGTCACCATGCCTCCGGTGCCGACGCCCGAGCTGCCCGCGCTGCCGATCTCCACGCCCACGAGGTCCTGGCTGCCGCGGATCTCCCGCAGGCGCCGTGACCCGGGCCTGCGGGGGTCGCCGTCGTACAGGCCGTCGACGTCGGAGAGGAGGACCAGCAGGTCGGCGCGGACGAGATGGGCGACGAGCGCGGCCAGCCGGTCGTTGTCGCCGAACTTGATCTCCGCGGTGGCCACTGTGTCGTTCTCGTTGACGACCGGAACGGCACCCATGGCGAGCACCTGGGCCAGCGCGCGGTACGCGTTGCGGTAGTGCGCGCGGCGGCTGATGTCGTCGGCGGTCAGCAGGACCTGGCCGACGCGCAGCCCGTGGCGGGCGAAGGAGGCGGTGTAGCGGGCGACCAGCAGCCCCTGGCCGACACAGGCCGCCGCCTGCTGCCTGGCCAGGTCCCGGGGCCGCTCGGTGAGGCCGAGCGGGGCGAGCCCCGCGGCGATCGCGCCCGAGGACACGAGGACGACCTCGGTGTCGGCCGTCCGCGACCGCGCGAGGACGTCCACCAGGGCGTCGACGCGGTCGGAGTCGAGGCCTCCGGAGGCGGTGGTGAGCGAGGAGGAGCCCACTTTGACGACGATGCGACGTGCCGTCAGAACATCGGCGCGCAGGGCTGGTTCGCCTGAGCCGACGGAGTGCGCGGGGCGGTTCACCGGGCGCCCGCGGCGGACAGGGTGAGGTCTCCCGGCAGTCTCCGGGACATCTCGCGCAGCAGTGCGTGCACGGTCTCCACGACGAGCACGGGCCGTTCGTACGGCAGGTCGTGCCCCTGCCCCGGCACGGTCTGCAGCACCGCTCCCGGTATGTCCGCGGCCAGCCGTCGCGCCTGGGCGGGCGGGGTGACACAGTCCAGGGCGCCGACCAGGATGCGTACGGGCACCCGGGCCAGCGGGCCGAGCCGGCCCGCGCAGTCGTGGGTGGTCAGGGCGGCGTAGAACTCCGCGATGGCCATCGCGGGGATGTCCCGGAAGGCGCGGGCTCCCTCGCGGACCGTCTCGGTGTGCGGCCCGGCTCCCAGCACCGCTCGCCACAGGGGCGCGGAACTGGGGTGCGACAGCGGCCCGGTGAGCAGCCGGTGCACGGTCCTGGCCGAGCGCGGTGAACGCATCAGCCCGTCCGCCAGCCGCTGCCGGGCCCGGGTGAGCCGGCGCACGGCCGCCCCGGGCCGGTCGGCCGGGACGGTGAGGCCCTCGGCCACCTCGTTCAGGCAGGTGGAGACCAGGCCCACCGCGGTCACCCGCGCCCCGAACAGGGCGGGTTGCCGGGCGGCCAGTTGCTGGATGGCCATGCCTCCCATGGAGTGGCCGAGGAGTACTACGCCGGAGTCGTCCCGGACGGCCTCCTCGATCACACGGCCGAGGTCCCGGCCGAGGAGCGCCATGTCGAGCGCGGCGCCACCGCGGGTCGAGCGGCCGTGGCCGCGCTGGTCGTAGCTGAGCGCGCGTACCGCCGGGAAACCCTGGCGGGGCCGGGTCAGTGCGTCGATGTGCGGCCGCCAGTCCCGGGCGGACGTCGTCCAGCCGTGGCACAGCAGGACGGTGACGGGTGCGTGGGGATCGCCGTGCGCGTAGACGGCGATCTCGGCGCCGTCGTCGGTGGTGACCGGGCCCGCCGGGTGGCGGGGTCCGGTGACGGCGAGGGCGGTCATGACGGCCCGCCATGGCCGGCGGCGAGCGCCCCGGTCCTGCGTGTACGCGGCCCCCGGGCGGCGGGGTCCGAGGCGCGCTCCTCGGGAACCCGGACGTACAAGGACGCCGACTCGGCGGTGTGCCAGGCCTGTTGGACCTGGCCGAAGGTCAGTCCCAGCGCGCCGGCGATCCGCCGGGGGCTCCAGCCGCGCCGCCGCAGGAACCACACGTACGCCGGCCGCTGTCGTGGGTGCGTCTCGATGCGCCGGCCGCCGTTCGCGAGGAACGCCGCCAGTTCGGAGCTGATCGTGCCGAGGGTGGCGGCGACGCGGAGCAGTTCGCGGCGTTCGCGGACGTTGAGTCCGCCCCAGATGCCGGTGCTCTCGCCGTTGCGGAGCGCCTCGTCCAGGCACTGCCGGGCCACGGGGCAGGCGGCGCACCATTGTTTGGCGATGCTCTCCCGGTCCTCGTCCGTGCCGCCGGCAGGCGGGAAGAAGGTCTCCGGGTCGGTGTCACGGCAGGCCGCGCGCTCCACCCATGGGTCGATGTCCGCGCGGTGGTGCGCCGGTGCGTGCATGGCGGTCAGCCCTTCCTCGTTGTGGGCGGGGACGGTGGGCACGGAACCGAGAGTAAACTCAACATGCAATGATTTCAATGGTTGTTGATATCTGTCCTGAAGTCATGTGCTCCGAAGGGGTGGAAGAGGGGGAAAGTTGAAGGTGGGACGGTCTTCCTGTGGATTCCACGCTTGTTGAAATAGGGGCTTGCTGGCATCAACTCGGCTGGCGTACGGTCACGTTGGCTTCACCCGCCGGGCCCACCGCACGGGGCCTCGGGAAGCGCCGACGGACGTGCTCCGGGCTGTGCCCGGACGCCCCCACCGTCCTCTGCGCGCTCGCGGGGAGCGCCGCGAACCAATGTTCTTGAACGTCCTGCGCCATCGAGCTCGACGTATTCCATCCGCGCTGTACGGCGCTCCCAACGGGGGGAGCACGGTCGACACCTGGGGGGTGTTTCGCGTGCGCAGACTTCCATGGCGAGAGCTGTCGAACGCACCGGTGGCCGGCACCACGCTCGGATGATCCGGGCCGTGGCCGCCCCGTCCTGAGCGGGCTCGTTCTCAGTTCGCACCTGTCCGAGAGCTCTTGGAGGTCCCATGTCCGTCGTCACCGCGCCCGTCGTCACGCTGCCGCGCCATCAAGTGACCACCGACGAACTGCTCGACCGCATCACGGAGCTGTACGAGGGTCATCCCGGTCTCGCCGTCGCCCGGCGGGTCATCCGGTCCACCACGGTCCGCGCGCGCTGGTACACCCGGCCGCTCGAGGAGCAGTTCGACGACACCCTGCCGCTCGCGGAGCGTACGCGCAGGCATCTGGAGGACAGCCTGGACCTGGCGGAGAAGGCGGCCCGCGGAGCCCTCGTCGAGGCGGGTCTGACCGCCGCCGACATCGACGGCCTGGTCGTCCTCAGCGCCACCGGTCACACCATGCCGGGGCTCGACGTGTTCCTGATGGAGCGGCTCGACCTGCCCCCCTCGGTGCGGCGCATACCCGTCACCCAAGTCGGCTGCGGCGGTGGGGTGTTCGCGCTGCTCCGGGCCATGGACATGGTGGCGGCCCACCCCGGCGCCACGGTCCTGGTGGTCTGCGCCGACGTGTTCAGCCACTATCTGCACCGCGGGGACACCGGCCTCGACGGCATGATCCTCAAGGGGTTGTTCGGCGACGCGGCCGGCGCTTGCGTCGTGCGTCCCGAGGCCCAGGGCCCCCGCATGGAGCTCACCCACTCCTGGGAGTACCTCCACCCCGACAGCCGCGACCTGGTCGGCAGTCGTACGGAGGGCGACGGGCTGCATGCCTACAACTCCCCGAAGCTGCGGAACGTGATCGAGGGCACGATGCCGCGCATCCTCGAATGGCTGGAGCGTGTCGCGCCGCCCGGCACGGACCCGGTGCCGCGTTTCGTGGTCTCGCACACCGGTGGCCCCCGCATCCTGGACGCGATCGTCGGCGGCCTCGGCTGCGACCCCGCGATGGTGGACCTGGCCCGCGACTCGCTGCGGGAATTGGGCAACGTGGGCTCGGTCTCGGTCCTCGACGTCCTGGAACGGACCTTCGTCAAGTCGCCTGCCGAGGGCGATCACGGGCTCGTCCTCGCGGCCGGCCCCGGTGTCTCCCTGTTCGCGGCCCGGGCCGTCTGGCGCCCCTGGCAGTGACCCCCGGCCGGCGCCTGGCGCAATGGCCGCCTGCCACATGCCTGACACATGGTCACATCGGCGTGTGCGTCGGACCGTCGAGCGCGGGCGGACACCGCAGCGGCCTTCGCCCCGACCCCCGTCCCACGCTCCCGCGACCGCGCCGACCCGGTGCGCACGGCGCGGCGATCGCACCGGCTGCAGGTCCTCGGCCCTCGACCGCACCCGCACGGTTCGGTGACCGCAGCGGCCACACCCGCGCGCGTCCGTGACCGCATCGACCGCACCCCCACGGCGCGCGCGACCGTGCCGGCCGTCCGTACACGCCTGCACCCGCACCGGTACCCGTGCCCGAATCCGCACCCGCGGCAGGCGCCGGTACCGGCGCCTGCCGCGGGTGCGGCGCCGTGCGTGACGCGCGGCCCCCGTACCGCCGTACCGCACGACCACCGCCCCCGGGCGCGCCGTCCCGTACGTCCTTCCGGCCCGGCTGCGACCGGCGGCCCCGCAGGGTCTGCCGGTCGCAGCCGGGCCGGAAGGGCGTCCGACGTGACAGCCGGGCCCGGAGCCCGGCTCCGGGCCGCGCGCGTCAGTCCTGCGCCGGAGCCGTACGCGGCTCCAGTTCGCTGGACAGGCGCTGTTCCAGGGCCGGTACGACCCAGGCGAGGAACTCCTCGAAGTCCATCGAGGCCAGCGGGTGGATCTTGAGGACGTAACGCATGAGAGCCAGGCCGACGAGGTGGCCCGAGGCCAGGGCGGCGCGGGTCTCCGCGTCCGGCCGGTCCTTGTAGCCCGAACTCGCCGCCCAGCTCTTGGTGCTCGCCTCGACACGGGCGCGCAGCGTCTCCGAGGTGGCGCTGTCGGCGAGGCCGGCCCGGTAGATGGCGGTCATGCCGTGCCGGGTCTCCTCGTTCTCCCAGAAGGTGAGGTACGCGCGGGCGAGCCAGGAGGCCTCGGAGGTGCCCGTCTCCTCCACGGAGGGGGGCATCTCGTCGAAGACGGAGGAGACGCTGAGCGGCGAGTTCACCGCGGCGTCGAACACGCCTTCCTTGTTGTCGAAGAAGTGGTGCACCAGTGCCGGGTCGACCTGGGCGTCCTCCGCGATGGCGCGGATGGTGGTCCTCGCGTAGCCGCGGTCGGCGAAGAGCTGGAGCGCCGACTCCAGGATCTGTTCTCTCGTGCCGCTGTCACCGGGCCGGCGCCCGCTGCGCGCACGCACCGGGCGTGGCTTCTTCGCTGCGGGAGAGGCGGCCCGCCGAGGCGAGCCGGGCTTGCGGGCGGGGGTGGGCGAACCGTCTGTGCGCCTGGATGTCATGGGATCACTGCACTTCGGGGGGTCCGTGAGCGAATAATTCACTGAGTAGTGAAAACTATCCTAGCAGGCGGTCCCCCGGGATTCCATCCACGGGAAGCGCTCGGCAAGTACATGGTCATGTCCGGGCGTTGGCGTGCGCGACGACTGCGGTCCGGGTGCTGTTCACCGACGCGGCCGGGGTGTGGTCACCGCGTGGTGTCGCTCCCGAGCAGAGTCTGCCGCAGTCCCGGTGCGATCGCCTCGACGACCGTCTCCAGGTCCGCCGCGGCGACGGAGTCCACCCTCATGAGGTGTCGCACGAAGGCTACTCCGCCGAGCTGCGCCCCGAAGAGCGCGGTGCGCAGCTCGGCCTCGGCGCCGGGCAGCTCATGGTCGACCTGGCTGTTCAGGGCCCTGCTGACCCGGTCGCGCAATATCAGGGAAGCTTCCTGGTCGGAGAGTGCGACCCGGTAGAGCTCGACCATCGGGGAGTCCTCCTCGCCGGGCTCCCACAGCGACAGATAGGTGCGGGCGAGGCGGACGGGCAGGTCCTCGTCGACGCCTTCGGTCACCGCGGGGCGAAGGATTCCGGCCACCTTGACGGTCCGTTCGACGAGGGCGCCGAAGACCGCGGCCTTGTCGGGCAGGAGTTCGCGCGCGCGGTCCTCGTCGAGGCCGGCCGTGGCGGCCAGTTCCGCGAAGGCGGTCTGCCGGTATCCGAGCCGGGTGAAGAGCGTGCGGCCCGCGGAGATCAGGGCCTGGGTCGCCTCGGCGCGGGCCTCGGACGTGGTCACTGTGTCGGTGGCGGTCATCGCGGCAACTCCCGTTGGTGTGGGGCGTCTCGGTCGGCGGGGCGGGCGGTGCGCGCCGATTAATTCATGCTTCAGTGAACTCTTTTGGTGTTGAATTTGTCAAGCGGCTCTGCGATGATTTCAACGCCTGGTGAGTTAAGGAATGGCTCGCCGCTGCCCGAGGAGGAATCGTGCAGTCCATCGGCATCATCGGAGTGGGCTCCTACCTGCCCGAGGCCATCATCAGCAACGCGGAGATCGGGCACGGCGCCGGCGTGACCGACGAGTGGATCGTCCGCAAGACCGGAATCCGCGAGCGGCGCCGCGCCGCCCCGCACGAGGCCACCTCGGACCTCGCCGTCGCGGCGGCGCGACG
This sequence comes from Streptomyces sp. NPDC025784, assembly GCF_055558435.1. NCBI lineage: Bacteria > Bacillati > Actinomycetota > Actinomycetes > Kitasatosporales > Streptomycetaceae > Streptomyces > Streptomyces sp. NPDC025784. The sequence continues at coordinate 766,701 of NZ_JBVHMN010000002.1, read as the reverse complement.
CGCCCTGGAAAGCGCGGGCCTGACGGCTGATCAGCTGGCCTACGTGGTCGTCGCCACCTCCACCCCCGATCATCCGCAGCCCGCCACGGCCGCCCTCGTGCAGCACCGCATCGGAGCCCGCCGGGCCGCCGCCTTCGACGTCAACGCGGTGTGCAGCGGCTTCGTCTACGCGCTCAAGACCGTGGAGAAACTGCTCGGCGGCGCCCCCGACGGCGAGCCGCGCCACGGCCTCGTCATCGGCGCCGACATCTACTCCCGCATCCTCGACTACGGAGACCGCCGCACCGCCGCCCTCTTCGGGGACGGCGCCGGCGCGACCGTACTCGGGCCCGTCGCCCCCGGACTCGGCCTGCGCGAGATATCGCTGGTCTCCCGCGGTGACGCGCACCGGCTGATCGAGGTCACCGCCGGCGGCAGCCGGCGCCCGCCCTCCCCGCAGACCGTGACCGACGGAGACCACTACTTCCGCATGGACGGCCGGGGCGTGCGCGACTTCGTCACCCGCACCCTGCCCCACGAGACCGGCCGGCTGCTGCGCCGGGCGGGCGTCCCGGCCGACGCCGTACAGCACTTCGTCCCGCACCAGGCCAACGGCATCATGCTCGCCGAACTCTGGCCCGACCTCGGCCTGCACCGCGCCGCCCTCCACCTCACCCTGGAGCGCTACGCCAACACCGGGGCGGCCTCCGTTCCGATCACCCTCGCCGAGATGAACCGCAGCGGAGCCGCCGCACCAGGAGATCTCGTCGTGCTCGCCGCGTTCGGCGGCGGGATGAGCCTCGGCATCGCCCTGCTGAACTGGTCGATGGAGCCCCGCGCGGGCGCCCCCGCACCCGACGCCGACCCCGCCGTCCCCCACCTCCTCACCGTCGGTGGCCGTGTCGGGCCCCTCGCGCCGTGACCGCCGACGACCCGGCCGCCCCCGGCATCAGGGCCCGCGTGGCGCAGCTGCGCGGACTGCGCGAGCAGGTCCGCCGCGGCCCGGACGAGAAGGCGACCGCATCCCAGCACGCCAAGGGCAAGCTCACGGCCCGTGAACGCATCGAACTCCTCCTGGACGAGGGCACCTTCACCGAGGTGGAGCCGCTGCGCCGGCACCGCGCCACGGGATTCGGCCTGGAGGACCGCCGGCCGCACACCGACGGTGTCATCACCGGCTGGGGCACGGTCCACGGACGGACCGTGTTCGTCTACGCCCACGACTTCCGCATCTTCGGCGGCGCCCTGGGCGAGGCCCACGCCGAGAAGATCCACCGCATCATGGACCGCGCGCTCGCCGCCGGGGCCCCGCTCGTCTCGCTCAACGACGGTGCGGGCGCGCGGATCCAGGAGGGTGTGACCGCGCTGTCCGGCTACGGCGGGATCTTCCGCCGCAACGCCCGCGCCTCCGGGGTGATCCCGCAGATCAGCGTGATGCTCGGCCCCTGCGCGGGCGGCGCCGCCTACTCTCCGGCGCTCACCGACTTCGTGTTCATGGTCCGCGAGACCTCGCAGATGTTCATCACCGGCCCCGACGTCGTCCAGGCGGTCACCGGCGAGAAGGTGACCCTGGGCGGGCTCGGCGGCGCCGACGTGCACGCCGAGGTGTCGGGCGTCGCGCACTTCGCGTACGACGACGAGGAGACCTGCCTGGAGGAGGTCCGCTACCTCCTCTCCCTGCTCCCGCAGAACAACCGCGAGACCGCGCCCGCCGTCCACCCCGAGGACCCGGTGGACCGGCCCTGCGACCCGCTCCTCGACCTCGTCCCCGCCGGCGGTCACCGGCCCTACGACATGCGGCGGGTCGTCGAGGAGATCGTCGACGACGGTGAGTACCTGGAGATCCACGAACGCTGGGCGGCCAACGTGATCGTCGCCCTCGCCCGCATCGGCGGCGAGGTCGTCGGGATCGTCGCCAACCAGCCCCTGGTCCTGGCGGGCGTGCTCGACATCGACGCCAGCGAGAAGGCGGCCCGCTTCGTCCAGATGTGCGACGCGTTCAACATCCCGCTGGTCACCCTGGTCGACGTCCCCGGCTTCCTGCCCGGCGTCGACCAGGAGCACAACGGCATCATCCGGCGCGGCGCCAAACTCCTCTACGCCTACTGCAACGCCACCGTGCCCCGGATATCCCTGATCCTGCGCAAGGCCTACGGCGGCGCGTACATCGTCATGGACTCCCGATCCGTGGGCGCCGACCTCTCGTTCGCCTGGCCCTCCAACGAGATCGCGGTGATGGGCGCGGAGGGTGCCGCCAATGTCATCTTCCGCCGCCGCATCCAGGCCGCCGACGACCCCGAGGCCACCCGCCGCCAGCTCGTCAAGGAGTACAAGGCCGAGCTGATGCACCCGTACTACGCCGCCGAGCGCGGACTGCTCGACGACGTCGTCGACCCGGTCGAGACCCGCCGCGTCCTCGCCGAGTCGCTCCGCATGCTGCGCACCAAGCACGCCGACCTGGCATCCCGCAAACACGGCAACCCCCCTCAGTGACCGCGCACACGAAGGAGCGTCATGACCACAGCCGCCGAAACAGCAGCGCCCCTCGTCCGCGTGGTCAGGGGAGGCGCGCTCCCCGCCGAGGAGCTGGCCGCCCTGACCGCGGTCCTCCTGGCCCGGGCCACCCCCGCCGCCGACGAGGCGCCGCCCGCGCCGGTCGTCCCCCTCTGGGACCGCCCGGCGTCCTACCGTTCGCCGCAGAGCTGGCGCAGCTGACACAGGGGAAGGGGCCCGATGCCGACGGCATCGGGCCCCTTCCCCTGTGTCTCACAGACCCGCCAGCGCGGCCCTCATCGACGGGGCGACCAGGTCGGCCAGGGCCTGCACGGACAACTCGGCGATCGGCTGGAGCCGCAGCAGGTAGCGCGCGAAGGCCACCCCCAGCAGCTGTGCGGCGACCAGCCCGCTGCCCGCCGCCGCACGCTCCACGCCCAGCACACCGGTCAGACTGCTGGTGAACTGCTCGTGCAGCACGCTGCGCAGCCGCTCCGCGGCCCGCTCGTTGGTGGCCGCCGAACGCAGCAGCAGGCGCAGCGACCCCTCGGCCGTGTCCTGCTCCCACGGCGCCAGGAAATGCGCGACGAGTGCGTGCGGCAACCGTTCCACCGGTGTGCCCGTCAGGTCGGGCAGGCCCAGATCGACGTCGAGGGCGGCCTCGAACAGCCGCTCCTTGCTTCCGAAGTACCGCATGACCATCGAGGGGTCTATGGCCGCCGTCGCGGCGATGGCCCGTATGGTCGCCCGCTGGTACCCGTCGGCCGCGAAGTGAACGCGAGCGGCGTACAGGATCGCCTCGCGGGTCCGCTGGGAACGAACTGTCACCACGGCCTTCCTCCCTCACCCGGGCCCGGCCCCACCGTCCGGCGGGACCGGGCGATCCGTCCTCAGGCCTGCTCGACGGGCGAGGGTTCCTGCTCGGCGGCCGTCGCCGCACCGGGTGCGGCGGCGCCCGCCCGGCCGGCCTCGCGGACCGCCGGTTGCGGCGCCGGTCCCTCCTCGCCGCACCACCCGTGCAGAGCCGACCGCATCCGCGCCTCGCGCCCGTCGGCGTCGCCCGTCCCGTCCACCCAGGCGGCGTAGCCGTCCGGGCGCACCAACAGGGCGCCCACACCGGGCAGTTCGGGCAGCGGCGCACCGACACGCACCGGGCTGACCCGGGAACCCCACGCCTCGGTCACCGCGGCGCACCGCCCGTCCTCGCCGAGGTCGAGCAGCAGGAACCGCCCGTCGCGCATCAGGGAGTACAGCCGCACCGGAGCACCTCCGGCGCGCGGCACGGTGAGGTCGGGCACCCGTTGCCCCGCCCGCACGGACAGCCGGGCGCCGGACGCCCCGCGCCGCGTGTACCCGGTCCGCAGCCCGGAGATCGCCTCGCCGGCAGCCTTGCGGATCCGCCGGTGGGAAAGGGCCCTGGCCATCGCCGCACGGCGCAGCGAGGTCACCAGCGGGGACGAGGTGGTGGCCAGCCGGGTGGCCCGGTCGGTGGCCGCGAGAATCCGCTCGGCCTGCGGCCGGCGCTCCGTCTCGTACGAGTCCAAGAGGCCGGCGGGCGCCCAGCCCTGTACCTCGGCGGCGAGCTTCCAGCCCAGGTTCACCGCGTCCTGGATGCCGAGGTTCAGCCCCTGCCCGCCCAGCGGTGAGTGCAGATGCGCCGCGTCCCCGGCGAGCAGCACCCGCCCGGTCCGGTACTGGTCGGCGATCCGCTGGTGGATCTTGAACCGGGCCAGCCACTCCGGCTCGTACGGTCCGGGATCGAACCCGAGCGCCCGCGTGAGGACCTCGGCGAGCTCCTCCAGCGTCACCGGTTCCCGGGTCCAGGGCCGGTCGCGGCGTGCCACGGCGATCCGGTACAGCCCGTCGCCGTACGGCACCGAGACCATCACCCCGCCGCCGCCGGAGACGACGAGCACGTCGTCCGGCGGCGGCTGGCGCAGCCGCACATCGGCGAGGATCGGCGCGATGTCGTACGTACGGCCGCGGAAGGCGATGCCGGCCAGTTCGCGTACCGCACTGTGGGCGCCGTCGCAGCCGACGACGAAGTCGGCGCTCTCCTCCCACTCCCCGTCGGCGGTGCGCACCTGGAGCGTGACGCCGGAGCCGTCCTGCGTCAGGCCGTACACCTCCGCGTCGCGCTCGATGGTGACGCCGAGGTCGAGAGCCCGTTGCTGGAGCACCTCCTCGGTGCGGCTCTGCGGGATGACGTTGAGGGAGGGGAAGCGGGTGTCCAGCTCGGCGAAGTCGACACGGGCACCGCGCGCCGGCACCATCCGGCCCACCGGCCGGCCGAGGGCCACCAGCGCGTCGGCGTGACCGCGCAGGTCGAGCACCTCCATGGTCCTGCTGTACAGACCCATCGCCCGGGACTGCGTGGACGGCGCGAGACGGCGTTCGAGGACGGTGCAGGACACGCCGGCCGCGGCCAGCTCGCACGCCAGGGCGAGCCCGGTGGGCCCGGCTCCCACGACGATGACGGACTGCTCAGGAGCGATGGCCACGGATTCCTCCTTGGACGTGGGGCACGGATGACGGCGCGCGCGGCGCGGCGGCCGGGTCTGCGGACGGCGACGGGACCGGGTCCGCGTGCGGTGCGGCGACCGGGGTCGTGGAAGGGGCCGGGACCGGGTCCGCGGACGGCGGCAGGGCCGGGTCGGCCGAGGGCGGAACGGACGGGCCGGCCGACGGCGCCGCGGCCGGAGCGGCGGTCTCCCCGGCGGACCCGGCGACGTGCGAGGGGAAGGACGACAGGCCGGCACGGGCGGACCAGGCCCCGGCGGCGAGTACGAGGGCCCCGAGCAGCAGCCAGCCCACCACCCCCTGCCGCACCACCAGGAAGGTCACGACCAGCGGTCCGTAGGTGTTGCGGGCCGCGTTCCCCAGGCCGAAGAAGGCCAGGTACACCTGGCGACGGTCCTCGGGCGCCAGCTCGTACGAGATCGCCCAGGCACCCGCCTGCTGCTGCATCTCGGCGAACGCCTGGAAGGCGACCGCGCCGAGCAGCAGCGCGACGGCGAACGGGGTCGGCACCGCCCCCGTCACGGCGAGCCCGCCGCAGCCCACCGCGAGCAGCAGCCCGCTGCGCCGCAACGCGCGCCCGCCGTCCCCGGCGCTCTCGATGCCCCGGGTGGCACGCACCTGGAAGAGCACCACCACGACGGTGTTCAGGACCAGCGTCCAGGCGATGACCGCCCGCGGAAGACGGTCGTGGGCGAGCACCCACAGCGGGACACCGGCGGTCAGCACGGTGACATGCAGGCTGACCACCGAGTTGAGCCCGGTCAGGAGAGCGAAGCGGCGGTCCCGGAACACACTGAACCGCCGCTTCCACGGCAGCGGCCGCCCACCGTCGAGCGCGGCCGCCGCCGTCGTCCGCAGCCGGGCGACCAGGGCCGCCGCGACCACGAACGAGACCGAGTCGGCATACACGATGCCCACGTACACGCCGTCGCTGTCCGGCACCAGCGCCGCCCCCGCGACCAGGCTGCCGAGCGCGAGCCCCAGGTTCTGCAGGGACCGTGCCCGCCCCATGGCCCTGACCCGCAGTTCCTTGCCGACCGCCGTACCGAACAGGCCCTGCACCAGCGGCGAGGCCGCGCGGTCGGCGACCGCGAGCAGCGCGATCACACACACGAACACCGGGAAGGCGGAGGCGAACGGATAGCAGGTGAGCAGTGCCGCCCGGACCAGATGCGCGGCGATGAGCATGCGTCGCGGGCCGGCCCGGTCCGCCAGCATCCCGATCGGCACCAGGGACAGGAGGGACACCGCACCCGCGACGGAGAGCCCGACTCCCACCTGCCCACTGCCGAGGTGCAGATACCGGGTGAAGAAGACGACCGACACGGCCATGTAGAGCCCGCTGCCGAGAGCGTCGACGAAGACCGCGACGAGCAGGACCGCCGCCGCGCCGTGCAGCCGCCCGCGCCGCTCCCGCTCCGCTGCCTGTGTCATGGCTTCCTCACTCGGTCGGTGGTCAGTAGTAGTCGCGCATCAGCTCGTCCACCCACTCCGGCTGGACGACCTCCTCGCGCGGTCCGAACTGCCGCAGATACGGCTTGATGTCGAGCACCGGGGTGCCGTCGACGGCGTCGAGCCCGACGACGTGCAGATCGAGACCGTCCGTCTTGACCAGCCGGCAGCGGGAGACCCCGATGCGGTTGGGGCGGTTCTTGCCGCGCTGCGCGAAGATGCCGGCCAGCGGCCACCGCGGGTTGTTGCGCGGGTGGCGCGCGCCCTCCTGCACCTTGGCCGGTGGCACCCGGTGGAAGTGGAAGACGACCTCCAGGTGCGAGAACGAGTCGAGGGAGAGCAGCGCCTCCGAGGTGAACCGCTCGGCGTCCAGCCGGATGACGGACGTCACCTCCCCCCAGTGGTCGTCGACGAGTTCGCGCCGTTCGTTGTGCACATGTGCGATGGGCACCAGGTCCGTGATCGGTTCACCGGTCATGCCAGTCCTTCCGTCGTCGCCGTCCAGGACCGGTCCCGCGGCGTCCTGCTCCAGGGACCACACCCGGTCCCGGACGAGCAACTCCCCTTCGGTGGCCCGCTGCACGGTCAGATAGATCTCCTCGCGCGGCACGTCGAGCAGGGCGCCCAGGCGCTCCTGGAGCAGCCGCAGCAGCCGGTGCACCTGCGACCGGCTGTAGCTCTCCTTGCACACGACGAACCCGACCGGGGCCGGTGCCGCGGCAGCCGCGTGCCATTCGGGCCGGTGGAAGGTGTCCTGCTCCAGGCGCTGCCACCACACCCAGCAGTGACCGCGCTCCAGCCCGAGCAGCGCCGTCACCGAGTCGGCCAGCTCGCCGAGCACGGCCGCCCCGGGGCTGGGTGCCGGGGAGAAGAGCCTGATCACCGGCATCTCAGCGCACCCCGCCGAGCGGCTTCACGCCGATCACCATGCAGGTGCGCACGGGGATGAAGTACTCCTCGCCCTCCTGGCGGATGCCGAGGGCCTCCCGGTGCCGCGCCGGCGCCTCGGCGAGCCGGGCCCGGATGGCCCGCTCGGCCTCCGCGCCGGACGAGGCGATCTCGCACCACCGCTTCACGGGCACCCCGGTGCGGCTCTCCGCCTGGGCACCCCGGGCGACCGGCACGTTGAGCCCGGCGTCCTGGAGGAAGCCGATCCACTCGTCCAGGGTGTAGCTGCGCACGTGCGTCGGGTCGTGCAGCATCTCCAGTTCGTGGTTGAGCGCGTCGACGGCGGGGTCCTCGTGGCCCTCCAGGTCGATGACCGCGAGACGTCCTCCGGGGCGCAGCAGCCGTGCCATCTCGCTCACGGCCTTCGGCATGTCACCGAAGTGGTGCGGGGCGAGGCGCGACACCACGAGGTCGAACGAGGCGTCCGCGAAGGGGAGTTCCTCGGCCCGGGCCTCGGCCGTCTCCACGGTGATGCCGCGTTCCGCCGCGAGCCTGCGGACGGACGCCAGCATGTTCGGCGCCGGGTCCACCGCGACGAGACGAGCGGGGAGTTCGTCGGCGAACGACAGACCCAGGTGGCCCGCGCCGCAGGCGACGTCGCAGACGGCACGCCCGGTCTGCGGGCCCAGCGTCTCGTGCAGGGCCTCCATCGTGGGGCTGGAACGATGCACCTCGCTGGTCGCGAAGTTCTCGGCGATCTTGTCGAATCGCTGGCTGGAGAGCATGTCGTGCGCCGCCTTCTGCGTCGTGTGCCGTCTGTCCGTCACTGAGCGGTGCCCACCAGGTCGGTGAGCGCCGCGATCGCGTCCCGGGACGGGCCCGGGCCGCAGGGATGGAGGGTGTGCCCGAGCCCTTCGAGCAGATGCACGCGGACCTCGAAGGCGCGCCGCCCGACCAGCCGGCTCGCCGACCACTGGCCGTACATGTCCGGGGCGAACACGGCGGGCGGCAGTGCCTCGTCGTCGGCGTCGGCCACGTAGCCCACCAGGTCGAAGCTGCCGTACACGAGGTCGAGGGACGGGACATGCGTGGTCAGGAAGGCGTCCTCCTCGATCACCGTGCCGACCAGCACCGCGCGGTCCGCCTGCCGGGGTTCGCCGGAGCGCAGCAGCTGGAGCAGGGCGAGCGCGCCCAGGGAGAAGCCGACGAGCACGAGCGGTCCGGCGGGCAGGTGCCGGTGTGCCGCAAGCAGGCGGGACAGCCGGCCGGCCCGGGTGCGCTGATCGGCCTCCGTGGAGGGCGAGTTCGGCTCCCGCACCGGCATGTCGCAGGTGAGCACCTGCGCGCCCCGGGCGACCAGCCGGCCGGTCAGCTGCTCCAGCAGCAGGTCGTCCCGTCCCTGCCCGTCCAGGACGGAGACGCTGCCGGGACCGGCCAGCAGAACGGTGGCGCGGGCCGGATCGGCGGGGAAGGACCGCCGGGTGCGGTACCGCGTCCCGTCGGTGTCCCGGTGCCACTGGGTGCGCTGATGCACGCTCATCGGCTCACCTGTGGCAGACGGCCTCGGCGAAACCGCCGATGCGCTGGTGGAAGTAGACGCTGATGATCTCCTCGTGGAGCGCCTCGCCGTCCAGGGTGGGGGCGATGCTCTCCGGAGTGCCGGGCACCCGCTCCATGAGGCCCCGTTCGACGAGTTCGGCGAAGACCGCCGCGAACGGTTCGTCGTGGAAGAGCTCGACGCCGAACCGCCGGCGGAACCGGCCCGCGTCGATGGGCTGGTTCGCCTTGAAGGCGAATCCGAGCACCATGCCGATGGCCTGGTAGCCCGCCAGCCGCCGCCCGGAGGCCAGCGGCAGACCCGGGCCTTCCTTGAGCCGGGCCGCGTATCCGGAGATGTCGGCGATGTTGTGGGTCTGCACGACGGTGTCCCCGTCGCCGGTCAGCCAGCCGTACGCACCGGGCCCGTACGCGATCATCGAGTCGTGGCGCTGCCACTTGTTGCGGGACACCCGCGGGATGTTCCCGTCCGGGTAGACGCCGGGCCGGTTCCACCAGCCGCAGGGGCTCGGGTGGTAGCCGCCGTCGAGCAGCAGTTCCACGACGGCCTCGCGCATCGCGTACGTCTCGCCGAGCGACGGGAACAGGTGCTGCTCGCGCAGCCTGTTCTTGACGCTCTCGACGTTCCACAACGCCCGGTTGCCGATGCCCATCTTCGCCCGGTCGGCGTTGCGCAGGCGGTAGATGGTGATGGTCGGGACGTCCAGGTCGATGAGCCGCCGGATGTCGTCCGCGACCGTGGCCGTCGACTGATGGGGCAGCCCGAACATCATGTCGACGTTGAACGGCTTGCCGGTGGCCCGCAGCTTGGCGACGGCCCGCAGCGACATCTCGGCGTCGTGGCCGCGTCCGGCGAACGCGTTGACCTCGCTCTGCAGGGACTGCACGCCGACGCTGAAGCGGTTGAACCCGATGGCGCAGGCCTCGGCCAGCTCGTCGTGCTGGAAGTTGTCCGGGTTGCCCTCCAGCGAGATCTCGCAGTCGTCGGCGAGCGTGTAGCGGGCCCGTACGTGGTCCAGCAGCCGCTTCAGCTGTTCGGTGCCGAGCAGCGAGGCGGTGCCGCCGCCGAGATAGACCGACTCGATCGGGGCGTGCGCGAGCCAGGGGGAGTGGGCGAGCCGCCGTCCGGACTCGTCGAGCAGCAGGTCCGTCCAGATCCGCGGGGCCGCCTCGCCCTCGGGGCCGTCCGCGACCTTGCGCTTGACGTAGTTGCAGAAGTGGCAGATGTAGGCGCACAGCGGCACATGGAAGTAGAGGTGGGCGGGGCGGCCGGCTCCCGGATGGTCCCGGATGGCGGCGGCGACCTGCGAAGTCGACAGCTGGTCGCCGTAGTTGGCCGTCACGTTGATGTTGTAGTCGTCCTGACCGATCCGCAGCGCGGGGTTCTGGCCGAGCAGCCGCGCGAGTCCCGTGCCGGGGCGCGGCGCGGTGCCCGTGCCGGGGCGTGACGTGGTTCCGCCGCCGGGGCGGCGCAGTGCTGTGGTGCCGGCCGAAGCAGCCGTCCTGCTCATCGCGACCTCGTCTCCTGCAGCCGGCTCCGCGCAGGGAGCTGGGCATGGTGTCCCCCCGCTCCGGGCCGGGCCCGCGCGTCGGGGGGAGGAACGGATGGCGTGCGGGCCTCTGCCGTCCGGCGGGGCTTCCCGGCCCGCCCCTCAACGGGCCGGGAAGCGGTGCACCGCTTCGTCGCCTTCGGCAGAGGCGTGGGATCAGACCTCGACCTCGATGACGGTGGCCTCCGTGATGTTCGTGGCCTCCACCAGCGTCTCGGCGGGAGCGGTGGCCGAGGCGGCTCCGACGGCGCTCAGGGTCACGCCCTCCTGCCCCGGCTCCAGGTGGATGCGGATGACCTTCTTCTCTTCGGGCATGGCAGTCTTCCCTTCGGTGGAGGCGGCAGCGGTCGCGCCGCCGTGGGACAGGGGCCCGCTCACGTCGTCGGGAGCGGGAGTCGGGTGGGGCCGGACGGGTCGGCCGACGTCGACTGACGGGGCGTCAGGGTCAGGCGTACGTTGCGCTGTTTGCGGTCGCGCCAGTAGCGGCCGGAGCGCAGCGTGAACTCCTGGAGGTACTCGGTGGCGCCGCAGCCCTTCGGGTCGCCGGTGATGTTCCGGGCCAGCGGCGGGCAGCGGAACTGGCACCAGATGTCCTCCTGGGCCACCGGGCACGAGCCGCACACCGAGTGGTCGCTGAAGCGGATGTCGCGGAACTCGTCGAACCCGTGCCGCCAGATCTCGGCGAACGGCCTCTCGGTGGTGTTGCCGGCCCGGTAGAGCTGCCCCGACATGCAGTTGCTGCACGGGTACACGTCGCCGCGGCTGTTCACGTAGACGACCGAGCGGCCGCACTTCTCCTGGCCCACGGCGCGCTCCAGGCGCTGGCAGAACTGGATGGTGTCCACTCCGCGGATCTCGTCGGCGGCCCGCCGGACCTCACCGGCGGGCGTCGCGACCGGTTCCTGGTCGGGTTCGGCGGAGTACCGGTCCATGCAGCGCTTGTAGACCTCGAACACTTCGTCGACGTCCTCGGGCCGCAGCAGCATGTCGGGGTGGAGCAGCGCCCGGCCCACCGGGTGCGTCTCCAGCCACTGGGGCCGGGGGTACCCGCGCTCCGCGCACCAGTCGAAGATCTCCTCGGCGTCCTGGATGTTGTTGCGGTGGACGGAGATGGCGGTGCGGAACACGTGCCCGTGCTTGCGCATCATCTCGAAGGCGTGCTGGAGCTTGGGGAAGTCCATCTTGCCGCGGACGGTCCGCTCGGGGTCCGCGGTGTCGAAGCTGATGAAGAACGACTGGCCGGGCGGGATCCGGGCGAGCCGCTCCTCGGTGACCAGCAGGCCATTGGTGAAGATCTGCGTACTGAAGGGCTTGCTGCGGGCGTGCTGGATGATCTCGACCGCGTCCCGGTGGGAGAAGATCTCGCCGCCCGTCAGGAACACCTGCAGGACGCCCATCTCCGCGAATTCGTCGAGGAGTCGTTTGATGCGCGGGGTGGATATCTCGTCGGGGCGCTTGAACGCGGAGTCCGCGTAGCAGTGGCGGCAGCGCAGGTTGCAGAGGTTCGTCGTCTCCACGAAGGCGATGGCCGGGGCGGGCAGATGGAACCGGTCGAGCGACACCAGCGGATCTGCCAGCGCGTGTGTCATCAACTCCGCGGCGCTCACGGCCTGCCCGGAGTTGTGGCGCTCGATCGGCTCCCGTGCGGACGCGGCGAGGAACTCGACATGCCCGTTCGGCAGCAGGGCGACGATCCCGCCCTCGTTCACCTGGAAGGGAATCTTCTGCACGGGCCCTGCCTCTCCTGGTCGTGGGGTGGCGGAACATGAAAGTCAACGAGTGTTGAACTCATGCTGCGTTGAACTCTACGAAGGATGAATACCTTTGGCAAGGGTGTGACGGACACGGCCCCCCGGGGCCGGTCGCCAGGGGTGGGGTGAGGATCTGCGGGGCGTTCACGGCGGGCGGGCGGCGGGTGGTGCGGGCGACGTGGACGACGTGGGCCTTTCGCGCCGGGCGGCGGCCGGCGGCTCGAGGTGCGGGCGGCGTGCCCTGTTCGCGGCGGCAGCGGCGACGTCGGCGAGTGGTGTGACGTGCTCGCGGCGGGCGTCGGTGAGCGGTGTGGGTGGCGTGAGCCTTTCGCGGCGGCCGGCGATGAGGTGCCGGCGGCGTGCCATGCTCGCGGCGAGACGTGCGGGCCGTGGAGTGACGGCGCCGTGATTCGGATGATTCCGTGATCAACTGCCGCAAGATACATTCTTGGAAATACCGGAAACGCGGAGCTGTCGGAGATCGCACCCCACGGAGAGGCCGGTCATGAACATCCGCTTCTTGGACAGACTGCTCGGGCGCACCCCGCACGAGCACGGACAGAGCCTCGCCGTCGCCTTCGAGAACGACCCGGAGGGCGTCGCCGAACTGCTCTCGGAGTGTGAGCTGCTCCGCTCCCACGCGTCGGCCGCGGGGCTCGAACTCGACGACACGCCCGCTTCGTTGACCGCGCTCGATCAGCTCCTGCCACGCTGGCGCGACGACCCCGAGGCGCTGCCGTGGCTGGGGAACGACGCGGGCCTGTATCTCGGCACCGTCGTGGTGCGCACCGTTCCCGGGGCCACGTGGCACGTCTGGTCGGGCGGCAGCCCGGTGGTACGGCTCGCCTCCGGCCGCGAGATCCCCGTCGTCGAGGCCGGGCTCGACTGGGCCGTGCAGGGTGTCCCGGAACTGTCGCAGGTGTACGCCGAGGCTTCCGAGGCCTGAGCCGTTCCCGCCGGGCCGTCCGATCGCGGCGCGGCCCGTGAGCCGGTCGGCGCCGTGATCAGGAAGGGGCGGCCGCGGACCGGTGGCGCGCCAGCGCCAGCACGCTCAGGCCGAACATCAGGATGCCGAGCGGGACATGGACCGCCGGTACGTGTGCGATGCCCAGCACCACCTGCGCCGAGGCGAGGGCGAGGAAGCCCGACGCGTGCAGGACGGGCCGGGGCGAACCTCCGCCCGGCTTCCACGCCAGGACCGCGGCGAGCACGTACAGCATCGACGCGCCGTACATCACCCGCGCACCGACGCTGTGCATCACCTCGCCGTAGTGCGCGGTCAGCAGCAGTCCGGCGCTGACGGCCTGGAGGAAGATGGTCGTGGTCTGCAGGGCGACCGCGACCTGGAGGAATGTGGTGCCGCGCGGGACTGCCGTCGTCCGGATGGCCATGATGCGGTCCTCTCTCCTGCCTCGTGGCAGTGGATCCTCTGTACGGTTGCGCTGTTCCGACGACACAGGTCCGGAAAATGTCAGGGGGACGGTCTTCGTGACCACAGAGCTGAGCGCGGTCCTCGGCGAACGGCGGCATCTGACCGACATCGCCTACCGGTTGCTCGGGTCGCTGGCCGAGGCCGAGGACGCCGTGCAGGAGACGTACGCCCGCTGGTACGCGCTGTCGTCGCGGCAGCAGGAGGCCATCGCCTCGCCCGGCGCCTGGCTGACGACGGTGGCGACCCGGGTCTGCCTGGACCTGCTCGGCTCGGCGCGGGTCAGGCGCGAGCGCTACGTCGGCGCATGGCTACCCGAGCCGCTGCCGGACCGCACCGAGTGGACCGGCCGCGCGGTCGACCCCGCCGACCAGGTCACGCTCGACGAGTCGGTGCACATGGCCTTCCTCGTCGTTTTGGAGTCGATGACACCGGCCGAACGCGTGGCGTTCGTGCTGCACGACGTCTTCCGGTACCCCTTCGCCGAGGTGGCCGAGATCCTCGACCGGTCGGCGGGGGCCTGCCGTGAGCTGGCGTCGTCGGCCCGTCGCCGGGTGCGTGCCGGGCACACCCCGGTCTCGGGACAGGCCGGTCTGGTACGGGACTTCAAGCAGGCGTGGGAGGCCAGGGACATCGAGGCCCTGGTCGCTCTGCTCGCCCCCGACGCCACGATGACGGCCGACGGCGGCGGCGTGGCCGGCGCCGCGCTCCGCCCGGTCGAGGGCGGCGAGCGCATCGCCCAGTACCTGGCCCACTTCGCCGAGAAGGTCCCCGGCCTGACGCTCCTGGAGCGGACGGTCAACGGTCAGCCCGGCCTCGTGGCCCAGCGCTCCGGGATCACGGTGACGGTGGCGGCCTTCTCCGGCTCCGGCGGCCGGGTGACCCACATCTGGGCGGTCCGCAATCCCGAGAAGCTCGGGGCGTGGGCCTAGGAGGAGCCCTTGGTCCTCGTGGGCGTCGACCGGCGACGCGCCCAGGCCGACGATCGGATCGTCCGAGAGGGCGCTCAGGGGACCGCCGTCCGGGGTGCACCCCGTGGCGGAGGGTTCCGCACCCTCGCTGACTGGGCGCGATCCGCAGGCCGTGCCCTCGCGGCGCCGGGGCGAGGTGAGGCGGCCCCGCTCGCCCGGCACCGTGATCCCACCGTTATGCAGCCTCAAATACGGTTAATGATCGCGAGTGCGTGTCGTCCCGTAAGTCCCCTTTTGCGTCGATAGTTTGCGTGATCGACAGAGCTGAAAGCGGGCAGGTCCGGTATGGCTGTCGATCCGTTGATCGAGCTGCACGACGTGAACAAGTACCTCGGGGAGCCACATGGCCTGCAACACATCAGCCTCACGGTCGGCACGGGGGAGGTGGTGGTGATCACCGGCCCGTCGGGCCGGGGCGGATCCACCCTGTGCAGAACGACCAACCGTCTGGAGACCATCGCATCAGGGACGATCGAGCTCGACGGCCCGGCCGCTCCCCGACGGGGCGAGGCCCCGGACCGGCTCCGCGCCGAGGCCGGCATGGTCTTTCGGCGTCGTGTTCACGCTCGACGGCCGCGCCGTCGAGGACCGCACCCCCGAGGAGTTCTTCACCGACCCGCGCAGTGACCGCGCCAAGGACTTCTTTTCCGAGATGCTCAAGCACTGAACGGGGAGTGCCGCACATGTCCGTACCACACGTGTGCGCCCATGAGGTCCGGCCGCTGCCGGCCGACAGGGCGCCCGTCCGCACCGGGAAGCCGCTCGCGCGGAACGTCGACTACGATGTGCCGTTCGTCCTCGTGCCGGTGGCGCCCCCGCCGTCGCGCACCGGGACGTGCATGCCGCACCACTGGTTCGCCCTCGGGGCGGCCCGGCGGGAGCGGCACGGTCCCAAGACCGAGGCCGTGCACGGGGCACCGGCCGAACCAGGGACGCTGCTGCCGGGTGGGGGTCCCCCCACGGCCCCGAGACCGTAGGGGGAGCAGCAGCTCACAGGGCCAGGCCCGGCCGGCGGCAGCCGGAGATCACTGCTCGCGCAGGGGCACCGTCACATACGACGGGTCGTGCTGCGGCGAGGAGAAGGTCAGCTGCGCGCCGGACGGGTTGTGCTCGATGTAGAGCGGGTCGACCGTGTCGACGACCAGGGCGAGGCGATGCCCTGCCGGAACGTCGTAGGCCGTGGAGTACAGCTCCAGGTCCACGCCGAACGGCTTGCCGGGCGTCTGCCCGTGGAAGGTGTACGGCGCGTTGCTGACCAGCTTGCCGAGGCCGAGCGGGCCCACGTCGTACAGGTACGCGACGAGGGTGCCGCTCTCCTTGGTCGCGGTGACCGTGGTGTGCAACCTGGCGGTGCCGCGCACCTGTTGCGCGCCCGCGTACTTCTCCGACTGCCAGACCGCCGCCCACCATCGCGGCAGCAGCGGGATCGAGGCCGTCGGAGGCAACTGGGCGAGCTGGTCGAGGATGCTGGACAGGAACACGATGCCGCCGTCGGCGCCCGAGTCCACGTTCGCGCGGATGGTGGTCGTGCCCGGGAGCGCGAGCTTCCTCGACGCCTTCCCGACCGACTTCCAGTCGGGGTAGCCCTCGTAGCCGCCCGCGGAGCGCGACTTGAGCTGGACCGGCTGCTCGCGGTCGATGCCGTTGTCCGCACCCTTGAGATAGTGGTCGAACCAGCGCCCGGTGTCCGTCCACACGTCGTTGGGGAGCCCGAACAGTCCGGTCGCCTCGGCCGTGGCGTGGTCGCCGGGCCGGAATTCCAGCCGCTTGGGACCGGTCAACTCCTCGTAGAACTTGACGTACTGATTCGGCGGGAAGATCGTGTCGCCCCAGGCGTTGGCGAGCATGATCGCCGCGCCGTTGGCGTTGAGCCGGTCGACGTAGGTCTCCGGGGAGCGCTTCTTGCCCCAGGCGATGAGGCTCTGTTCCTTGGAGAGGTCGGAGGAGAAGAAGTCCTTGAAGGTCTGCTGGAGTTCGGCGCTCGGCCGGCCCGTGAGCGCGCCGGCGCCGTCCAGCAGCGCGGCGGCCTGGGAGTGCTGGGTGCGGCCCGAGTAGATCGAGTCGATGAGGTCGGCCCAGCCGCTGAGGGCGGCCACCGCCTTGATCCGCTCGTCGTGCGCCGCGGCCAGCAGGCTGATGCCCGCGCCGTAGGACACGCCCGCCATGCCGACCTTCCGTGCGTCGGACGGGGTGTTCGCGAGCGCCCAGTCGATCACCTTGGAGGCGTCCGCGACGTCGGGCGGACCCGCGACTTCTATCTCGCCGCCCGACTGCCAGAAGCCGCGGACGTTGTAACTGACCACCACATATCCGGAGTTCGCGAGCTTCTGGGCCTGGACGAGGTACTCGGCCTGGGGCAGGCCCCAGCTCGTCGGCAGCACGATGAGCGGATAGCTGCGGGTGTCGTCGGCACCCGCGGGGGTGACGACATTGGCCTTGAGGACCGTGCCTCCGTCTCCGGAGATGTCGACGAAGCGGATACCGGGCGTGCCGGCGGCGGCCGAGGCGGCGGGGGCCAGTCCGAGGCCGGCGGCGAGCAGCGTCGCCGAGACGGCACCGGCGGCGGACGTGCGCAGGGCGTTGCGACCGTGTCCCACGGGTCACTCCTCACTCGTGTCAGCGCAAAGTGACCCGACGGTAACCTCACCCTCTTACTGGAGGTAACCCGCCGGTAAGTTACGTGGCAGTAACGATTGTTGAACTGTGCATTCAGTGAGTGCCGAGGGGGGTGAAGTGTGCGCTCCAGGTGCTGGACGCCGGGCACGAAATGTGCCGCCGGGGAGCCCGGCGGCGCGCGGGGGATCGCCCCTCCGGCTACGAGGCGGCCCGGTGCGAGTTCCGCGGCGGGGCGGGCGTGGGCAGCGGGCTCTGGGCGGCCCGGGTGACGTCCGCGACGACCTCGACGACATCGGGGCCGTACGCCTGGGAGTTGACGACCTTCAGCAGCAGGACGAAGGAGCCGTTGCTGTGCTTGCGCGCGAGGCGTTCGTGATTGCGGGCGAGGTAGCGGGTCGCCGCCTGATTGGTGATCGCGCGCTGGCCGCAGAAGAGGAAGACCGGTCTCGTCGCACGGTCCTGGCCCGCGACCAGCCGGGCGAGGATCACGTACTCGCTCTTGCCCGACTCCAGACGGTAGCGCTCGCTGCCGATCTGGAAGGCTCCGCGGTCCGGACCCGGCTCGGGGTCGACGTTGACGAGGATGCCCGGGAGCAGCGAGTGCAGATGCGCGGCCATCCGGCGGTTGGACGACGGCCCGCCCACGCAGAACTCGGTGCGCTCGCCGAAGCCCTGCTGTGCCGTGTCGTGCGCGATGACCTGTGCATGCGCACCGCAGTCCTTGATCAGCGCGGACAGTTCGAGCAGCGCGAACACGTCGTGACGCATTACCGTGAGTTCAGGCCCGCCCGCCTCACGGTTGACCACGAGGAGCGACTCGGAGTTGTCCGGCAGTCCGAAGAACGCCTGCTTGCGGCGCAGCTTGCGCTTCCACAGGTAGGTACGGGTGAGCCAGCCGAGCGCGGCACTGAGGCCGGCGGCGACCACGCCGAGGACGATGTTGCGCACGTCGTCATTCATGGGCGCGCATGCTAGCGGGAATGCGGAACGGTGTTCGAGGGGGTCCTGACGGGGAGGGTGCGCTGAAGTTACGCTGCGCGGACGGCTGATGACTGGAGGTACGGATGAGTCGCTCTGTCGCGCGGAATCTGGCGGTCCTGGCGGTTTCGGCCGCGGTGGTCTCGGTCGGTGCGGCGGCGCCGCCCTCCGCCGGGGTGAGGGGCGCACCCGTCACGCCGGACAAGGTGCCCGTCGCGGTCGGATACGGCGGCGCGGTGGCGAGCGTCGACGCGGACGCCTCCGCGGCAGGGATCGAGGTCCTGAAGAAGGGCGGCAACGCCGTGGACGCGGCGGTCGCCACCGCGGCGGCCCTCGGTGTCACCGAGCCCTACTCGTCCGGCATCGGCGGAGGCGGCTACTTCGTCTACTACGACGCCAAGTCCCGCACGGTGCACACGATCGACGGCCGCGAGACGGCACCGTCGACCGCCGACTCGAACCTCTTCGTGGAGAACGGCAGACCACTCGCTTTCGCGGACGCCGTCACCAGCGGGCTGAGCGTGGGCACACCGGGCACGCCCGCCACCTGGCAGACCGCGCTGGACAGTTGGGGCAGCAAGCGGCTGACGAGCGTGCTCGCTCCGGCCGAGCGCATCGCCCGCGACGGCTTCACCGTCGACGCGACCTTCCGTTCGCAGACCGAGTCCAACCAGGCCCGCTTCAAGAACTTCCCGGACACCGCGCGGCTGTTCCTCCCCGGTGGCTCCCTGCCCGTCGTCGGATCCACCTTCAAGAACCCCGATCTGGCGCGTACTTACGAAGAACTGGGCCGCAAGGGGGTCGACGCGGTCTACGGCGGCAAGCTCGGCCGGGAGATCGTCGACACCGTGAACAAGCCGCCGGTCGACCCGGCCTCCGGCTACCACGCGCGCCCCGGCAAGCTCGCCCTCAAGGACCTGGAGGCCTACGAGGCGAAGCGGCAGGCCCCGACGAAGGTCTCCTACCGCGGTCTGAAGGTCTACTCGATCGCCCCGTCCTCCTCGGGGGGCACCACGGTCGGGGAGGCGCTCAACATCCTGGAGCGGTCCGACCTCTCGAAGGCCAGTGACGTGCAGTACCTGCACCGCTACATCGAGGCGAGCCGCATCGCCTTCGCCGACCGCGGCCGCTGGGTGGGCGACCCCGCCTTCGAGGACGTGCCCACCCGCGGACTGCTGTCCCAGAAGTACGCGGACTCGCGCGCGTGCCTGATCAAGGACGACGCCGTACTGACCAGCCCGCTGGCACCCGGTGACCCGGACCACCCGGCGACCTGCTCCGCCGCCGGGAAGGCCGCCCCGACGACGTACGAGGGGGAGAACACCACGCACCTGACGGTCGCCGACAAGTGGGGCAACGTCGTCTCGTACACGCTGACCATCGAGCAGACGGGCGGCAGCGGCATCACGGTCCCGCACCGCGGCTTCATCCTCAACAACGAGCTGACGGACTTCTCCTTCACGCCGGCGAACCCGGCGGTGCACGACCCCAACCTGCCGGGCCCCGGCAAGCGTCCGCGCTCGTCGATCTCGCCGACCATCGTCCTGGACAAGCACGACCGGCCCGTCGTGGCGCTCGGTTCGCCCGGCGGCGCGACCATCATCACGACCGTCCTGCAGACCCTGACCGAGTTCGTGGACCGGGGGATGCCGCTGGTGGACGCGATCGCCGCACCGCGGGCCAGTCAGCGCAACGCCGCTCAGACGGAGCTCGAACCGGGCCTGTACGACAGCGCGACCAGCGCCCGGCTGGCCGCCATCGGGCATTCCTTCAAGCTGAACCCCGAGATCGGCGCGGCGACGGGCGTCCAGCGCCTGCCGAACGGCCAGTGGCTGGCCGCGGCGGAGAAGGTGCGCCGCGGCGGAGGCTCGGCGATGGTGGTGCGCCCCGCTTCGTAGCCATGGACGCGTGCGGCGACGGGGCCGGCAGGGCCGGCCCCGCGTCGTCCGCGCCCGGTCCCCGGCGGGATGTGCGCGCCTGCTCGGTGCGGTCCGGGACCCGGAGGTCGCCGGACCCCCGGCGGGCCGGTCAGCGGGCCGTCAGGATGCGCGGCCCCGCGTCCGTGATGGCCACCGTGTGCTCGGCGTGGGCCGCTCGGGAACCGTCGTTCGTGCGCAGGGTCCAGCCGTCGGGGGCCGCGTGGTAGCCGTCGGTGCCGCCGCCGATGAGCATGGGCTCGATGGCGAGGACCATGCCGTGCCGCAGCGGGAGCCCCCGCCCGGGGCGGCCCTCGTTCGGGACCGGCGGGTCCTCGTGCATCCGGCGGCCCACGCCGTGGCCGCCGAACCCGTCCGGGATGCCGTACCCCGCCGCGCGGCAGACCGTGCCGACGGCGTGCGCGATGTCCCCGATGCGGTTGCCGACGACCGCGGCCTCGATGCCCGCGGCGAGCGCCCGCTCGGCGGTCTCCACCAGGCGCATGTCGGCGGCCCGCGCCGTGCCGACCACGAAACTGATCGCCGAGTCGCCCACCCAGCCGTTCAGTTCGGCGCCGAAGTCGATGGAGACCAGATCGCCGTCGCGCAGCCGGTAGTGGTCCGGCACGCCGTGCACGATCGCGTCGTTGACCGAGGCGCAGATGACCGCGGGGAACGGCGTGGGGGCGAAGGAGGGGCGGTACCCGAGGAAGGGCGAGTTCGCGCCCGCGTCCCGCAGGACCTGGTGCGCCACCTCGTCCAGCTCCAGGAGGGAGACGCCGACCGCGGCGGCGTCCCGCACCGCCGTCAGCGCACGGCCGACGACCTGGCCCGCCTCGTACATCTCGTCCATCGACGTGTCCGTCTTCAGTTCCACCATGCCAATTACTATACCGGTATTAGAATGGCGGCATGGTGCGTACCCCCTTGACCCCCGAAGAGCGTGAACGCGGCGAGCGGCTCGGGCAGTTGCTGCGCGAGGCCCGCGGTGCCCGCAGCATGGCGGCGGTCGCGGCCGTCGCCGGGATCTCCGCCGAGACGCTGCGCAAGATCGAGACCGGGCGCGCGCCCACCCCCGCCTTCTTCACGGTGGCGGCGCTGGCTCAGGCGCTCGGGCTGTCCATGGACGACCTCGTCGCGCGGTGCGCTCCCGCAGTGGTGGCGTGACGCCCGGGCCGTGCGGGCCCGCACACCTCCGTGCGCCCCGTGCGGGAGCCCTCTGCGTCCCGTCCGCAAACTCCCCGTAGCCGTCCCGTAACACGACTCGTGTTGTCTACCGGACCGAAGTGGTCCGTTCGGGCAGGGAGTCGTGTGATGGCCGTAGGACAACTCCCGGTGCAGATGCGGGATTTCGCCGAGTACCTGACCGGGCTGATGGCACGGCTCGACCAGGGCGCCGGCTGGTGCGGGGTCTTCTGGCAGCGAGATCCCGACGGCATGCGGGCGTGCCTGGACGGCTGGGAGGTCCCGCCCTGGGACGTCGTGGCGGCGCTCCTCCAGGACCTCGCCGCCGAGCTCGGCGACCGCGCGGCCGACGAGGAGGGCGAGCGGGCCCGCGCCCTGCACGGAGCCTCGCTCGCCGCGTACGACGCCCGGCCGGGCGGCCGCGACGCCCTGAGCGACCGACTCGACGTCATGCTTCGCGAACAGCGCTACGCGGCGGAACGCCAGGCCGAACTGAACCGGCAGCTCCCCTCGGCCGGCTCGGCGGAGGAGGCCGAGTCGATCCGCCTCGACCTCGCCTGGGCCCACGACGACCATGAACGCGCGTCGGCCCGCTGCGCGGAGCTCCGACGCCGCATGGTCGACCTCGACCGCCGCGCCCTGCGCCCCCACGCGCAGGGCGCGCCCGGTCTTCCGCCCAGGGCGAGCGGCGACGCGCTGCCGGCACTCCCACCGGACGGCCTGCGCACGGCGACGGGTGACGTGCGGTGGGACGCCGGTGCCGGTGCGGGCGCGCGGGGTACGGCGCGCCGCCCGCAGGCGGCCGAGCACAGCGCCCCGCACGCAAGCGGATACGACGGTCCGCAGGCAGAGGCATGGAGCGGCCCGCCCGCGGCGGCGCACGACCCGCACGCCCCACTCGGTGCCGGTGTCAGTGCCCCGCACAGCAGCCCGCACGCGTCCGCGGAGCCCTTGGCTTCCGGGGGCTCGCGCGGCCCGAGGCCCGCCGTCGAGCCCGCGGAAGCGTCCGGGAGCCCTCGCTCCATGGCCGAGACCACGACGCCCGTCCCCAAGCAGCGGTCGAAACGCCGCCCCCGGGGCAGCGCCCGTTTCGCCGGGATGATGGAGCAGGGCGACGCCCCCGAGGCCGTACCCCAGGCCGTGCGGGCGCTGCCCGCCCCCGCCGCACCGAGCGCCCGGCGCACCCCGCGCGGTGCCCGCTTCGCGGGGGCTGCCGAGGAACCCGAACAGCCACGCACGGCCCCGGTGGACGCGGACGCCCTGCGGGCCACCTCCGAGACCGTGGCGGTGCTGACTCGGCTGCGCGGCGAGCAACGGAGCGGCGAGGCGCACGCCCTGCTCGTCGAGGCCGCCTACTGGCCCGCCGCCCGCTTCCCGCTGCTCGCGGCCGAACTGCACCGCGCGGGCCTCGACGCGGACTGGGCGACGCTGCTGTGGGAGGCGGCCTCGCTGCCCGCCGACCGGCTGGTCGCCGCCGCCGACGCGCTCACCGCCGCGGGCCGGAGCGCCGACGGCCGCCAGATGCTGCGCCAGGGCGTCGCGCGGCCGGCGGCGGAGATCGGGGACGCCGTGCTCGGCCTGGCGGAGGACGGCCGCGACCGGGAGATCCGCGCGCTGCTCGGCGCGTACGTCCGCGTACGCACCCCGGAGGAGGTGGCCCGGAGCGCGGAAGCGGACCCGCAGCGGCTGGTCCCGCTGCTCCTGGAGGCCGCGCGGGAGGTGTCGGACGAGCGTCACTGGGACCTGGTCCACGCCCTCAGAGTGGCGGGCCACACGGCCTGACCCGCTCGTCGGGAGCGGGTCGCGTCTGTCGGCAGCGCGGCCCCCGTCCGGGGGAGGGTGACGTGATCCCGCCCGCACGCGGTGACCTGTCGCCCGGCAGTGTCACCGCCCCGCCGTCCGGCCGACGTCCCGACCGGCCTCGCGCGCCCGTCCCCGGCTGGCCCCCGGGTTCCTTCGCCCCCTCCGCCCCTACCCGTCCCAAGCCCCCGGGGGCTCCGCCCCCGGACCCCCGATCGGCCTGGACGGCCTCTTCCTCAAACGCCGGACGGGCTGAAAGGTGGCTCCCTGCCCTCAAGGCGGGACGGGAGCTGCCGCCGAGCGGGACGGGACGGGAGCCACGGCCGGACGGGCCGACGGCCAGCCCCCAGCCCCCAGCCCCACTCACACCCGCAGTCGCCTCCCTCACCGAAGGGGCCGTGCCGGTGCATCACATGCCCGTTGCGGACGGCTACACGAGCCGACCGGACCGCACAAGGGCTGCAACGGGCGGATCACCGGCACGGCCCCGACCCACCCACCGGCAGGCGCCCGACCGCCACCGCCGCCCTCCGGGCGGGTGTTTCCGACGGGGCGTCCGTGCAGTCACTCACCCGCTGGGGTAAGAAACGTGATCGACTCAGCGGGTTAACGACGATGGTCTTGGCAAGGCTCTCCCCGGGGCTTACTTTCGAGCCTCTACAGCCTTTGTCTACGGGCGTAGAGGCTCTCTGACGTCCCGTCGAAGGAGCAGCTCATGGCCAACGTCGTACGTGCCGCCCTGGTCCAGGCCACCTGGACCGGCGACACCGCATCCATGGTCGCCAAGCACGAGGAACACGCCCGCGAGGCGGCCCGTCAGGGCGCCAAGGTCATCGGATTCCAGGAAGTCTTCAACGCCCCGTACTTCTGCCAGGTCCAGGAGCCCGAGCACTACCGCTGGGCGGAGCCCGTGCCGGACGGCCCGACCGTCACGCGCATGAAGGAGCTCGCCCGCGAGACCGGCATGGTCGTCGTCGTGCCCGTGTTCGAGGTCGAGCAGTCCGGCTTCTACTTCAACACCGCGGCCGTGATCGACGCCGACGGCACCTACCTCGGCAAGTACCGCAAGCACCACATCCCCCAGGTGAAGGGCTTCTGGGAGAAGTACTACTTCAAACCGGGGAACCTGGGCTGGCCCGTCTTCGACACCGCCGTGGGCAGGATCGGCGTCTACATCTGCTACGACCGGCACTTCCCGGAGGGCTGGCGCCAGCTCGGCCTGAACGGCGCCCAGCTCGTGTACAACCCCTCCGCCACCTCCCGCGGTCTCTCCGCCTACCTGTGGCAGCTGGAACAGCCCGCGGCGGCCGTCGCCAACGAGTACTTCATCGCGGCGATCAACCGCGTCGGGCAGGAGGAGTACGGGGACAACGACTTCTACGGGACGTCGTACTTCGTCGACCCGCGCGGACAGTTCGTGGGGGACCCCGCGAGCGACAAGACCGAGGAACTCGTCGTCCGCGACCTCGACTTCGACCTGATCGAGGAAGTGCGACAGCAATGGGCGTTCTACCGGGACCGCCGTCCCGACGCGTACGAAGGGCTGGTGCAGCCGTGACGGACCTGTACGCGCGGCACAAGGCGGTGTTGCCGGACTGGCTCGCCCTCTACTACGAGGACCCGATCGAGATCACCCACGGCGAGGGCCGGCACGTCTGGGACGCCCAGGGCAACAAGTACCTGGACTTCTTCGGCGGCATCCTCACCACGATGACCGCGCACGCCCTGCCCGAGGTCACCAAGGCCGTCAGCGAACAGGCCGGCCGGATCATCCACACCTCGACCCTGTACCTCAACCGGCCGATGGTCGAACTCGCCGAGCGGATCGCCCAGCTGTCCGGCATCCCCGACGCCCGGGTCTTCTTCACCACCTCGGGCACCGAGGCCAACGACACCGCCCTGCTGCTCGCCACCGCCCACCGGCAGAGCAACCAGATCCTGGCGATGCGCAACAGCTATCACGGCCGCTCCTTCAGCGCCGTCGGCATCACCGGCAACAAGGGCTGGTCACCCACCTCGCTCTCGCCCCTCCAGACGCTCTACGTCCACGGCGGCGTGCGCACCCGCGGCCCCTACGCGGGTCTGGGGGACGCCGAGTTCATCGCGGCGTGCGTCGACGACCTGGAGGACCTGCTCGGCCACGTCCGCCCGCCCGCGGCCCTGATCGCCGAACCCATCCAGGGCGTCGGTGGCTTCACCGTGCCACCGGACGGCCTGTACGCGGCCTTCCGCGAGGTCCTCGACCGGCACGGCGTCCTGTGGATCGCGGACGAGGTGCAGACCGGATGGGGCCGCACCGGCGACCACTTCTGGGGCTGGCAGGCGCACGCCGACGCGGGACCCCCGGACATGCTCACCTTCGCCAAGGGCATCGGCAACGGCATGTCCATCGGCGGGGTCGTCGCCCGGGCCGAGATCATGAACAGCCTCGACTCCAACTCGATCTCCACCTTCGGCGGCTCGCCGGTCACGATGGCGGCGGGGCTCGCGAACCTCGGCTACCTCCTCGAACACGACCTCCAGGGCAACGCCCGACGGGTCGGCGGTCTGCTCGTCGAGCGGCTCCGCGCGATCGCCGCGCAGCTCGACGGCGTACGCGAAGTCCGCGGACGCGGGCTGATGATCGGCGTCGAACTGGTCAAGGCGGGCAGCGACGAGGCGAACCCGGAAGCGGCCGCGGCCGTCCTCGAAGCGGCCCGCGAGGAGGGTCTGCTGATCGGCAAGGGCGGCGGCCACAACACCAGCGTGCTGCGCATCGCGCCGCCGCTGTCCCTCACCGTCGCGGAGGCGGAGGAGGGCGCGGCGATCCTGGAGCGCGCCCTGCGGCGCGCCCAGTAGCAGCACGGCGAAGGAGAGCCGAGCACGGCCGGCCTCCCCCGGCACGGGCGACGGCGCCCCGGAGCGAACCGAGCCAAGGACATAAGGGGAACGTCGTCATGACCACCGCCTTGGAACCCGCCCTGTCGGTACGCCAGGTCCTCACCCTGGACCGGGTGCTCGCCGGAGAGCCCGAGGTGGTGGCCGGGGCGGGCAACCTCGACCGGCCGGTGCGCTGGGTGCACGTCGCCGAGGCCGCCGACGTGGGCGTCATGCTCAGCGGTGGCGAAATGGTGCTCACCACGGGCGTGTTGCTCGCCGGGGACCCCGACGCGCAGGCCGAGTACATCCGTTCCCTGCACCGCGCGGAGGCCGCGGCCGTGGTCCTCGGGCTCGGCCGGGCCTTCCCCGCACCGCCCGACGTGATGCGCCGGGCCGCGGAGCGGTGCGGGCTGCCCATGGTGGTGCTGCACCGGCCGTTCCCCTTCGCCGAGTTGACGGAGGAGGTGCAGTCCCGGCTGGTGCGCAGCAAGTTCGCGGCCGTCAGCCTCTCCGAGGCCGTGCGCACGGCGCTCACCGGGCTCGTCACCGCGGGCGCCCCGCTGCAACGGATGCTCGACGAGATCGCCGGGCACGCCGCCTGCCCCGTCGTCGTCACCAACCTCGCGCACCGGGTGCTCGCCACGGCGGGCGAGCGGTCCGCGGTGGACGACGTGCTGCGGGACTGGGAGCGCATCGCGCGGCAGGCGGGCGGGAGCGAGGGCGACGGGTGGATCCGCGCCGAGCTGGGCGGGCGCGGAGAGCGCTGGGGCCGCATCGTGCTGTGCGGGTACCGCGGCGACGACGCGACCGGGAGGCTGCTCGCCGACCGCGCCGCCGAGGCACTGGTCCTGCACCGGATGCTCGGCGGCTCCGTGCACACCTGGGAGGAGGAGTCGGCGCAGGGTCTGCTGACCGACCTGGTGAGCGGTGTCGTACCGGTCCGGCAGCTGCTGCCCAGGGCGCGGGCGGCCGGACTGCCCGTCAACCGGCGGACGTTCGTCCCACTGGTCGTGCCCGACGGCGACCCCGCACAACTCGACCGCGTCCTCCGGCTGGTCGGCCTTCCCGGGCTCGTCGCCGAACTCGCGGACGGGGCCACGGCCGTCCTGCTCAGCCTCGCCCGCGATCAGGACGCGGAGGCGCTGGCCGCGCACTTCGCCGCCCGGCTGCGCCACGAGACCGGCACCCGTACGACCGTGGCCGCCGCCTCCCCCCGCATCGCCTGGGACGACGTACCGGGCGGCCTGCGCGAGGCCCTGCACGTCGCCGAGGCCGCCGCCGACGCGCCCGCCGACGAGGACCGTCCGGTGCTGGTGCGACTGCGGGACGTTCATCTGCGCGGCCTGGTCCGGCTGTTGCGCGACGATCCGCACGTCCAGTCCTTCGCCGAGCGGGAGCTCGACGGGCTGCTGTGCGGGGCCGACGCGGAGCAGGAGCTGCTGCCGGTGCTGCGGACGTACCTCGCGACCGGCCGCAACAAGTCGCGCACCGCCCAGCTCCACCACGTCAGCAGGCCCGCCCTGTACCGCAGGCTGGAGGCCATACAGACGCGTCTGGGCGTCGACCTGGACGATTTCGAGCAGGCCGCGTCCGTGCACATCGCACTGCTCGCGCACGACGCGCAACAACACCGGGAGCACGCCCCGCGCCACCGGTGGGACCACGACGGGCAACGACACGGAAACACCGGACGACTCAGGTGAAACATGGGACGACGCAAGGGTGACACGGTGCAACGGCCGGGCGTCTCAGACGTGACACGGTGCAACTCAAAGCCGCCGTCCGGGCTTCCTAGGCTCCTCGCACACCGAGCGACCGGAGGTCCCGATGAGCAGAGTGATCCGCGCCGCCGTCTTCCAGACCGCATGGACCGGCGACAAGGAATCGATGATCCAGGTCCACGAGCAGGCGGCGCGCGACGCGGCCGCGCAGGGCGCCCAGGTCCTGTGCTTCCAGGAGCTGTTCTACGGGCCGTACTTCTGCCAGGTCCAGGACAAGGCGTTCTACGCGTACGCCGAGCAGATCCCCGAGGGCCCCATCGTGCGCCGCTTCCAGGCGCTGGCGAACGAGCTGGGCATCGTCCTCGTCCTGCCGATGTACGAGGAGGAGCAGCCCGGCGTCCTGTACAACACCGCGGCCGTGATCGACGCCGACGGCTCGTACCTCGGCAAGTACCGCAAGACCCACATCCCCCAGGTCCCGGGATTCTGGGAGAAGTTCTACTTCCGGCCCGGCAACTCCGGCTGGCCCGTCTTCGACACGGCGGTCGGCAGGATCGGGGTCTACATCTGCTACGACCGGCACTTTCCCGAGGGCTGGCGCGCGCTGGGCCTCGCCGGTGCCGAGATCGTCTTCAACCCGTCGGCCACCTCCCGCGGCCTGTCCGGCTATCTGTGGCAGCTGGAGCAGCCGGCGGCGGCCGCCGCCAACGAGTACTTCATCGGCGCGATCAACCGGGTCGGCGTCGAGGAGCACGGCGACAACGACTTCTACGGGACCTCGTACTTCGTGGACCCGGAAGCCCAGTTCGTCGGCGAGGTGGCAGGCGACAAGGAGACGGAACTCGTCGTCCGCGACCTGGACCTCGCCAAGCTTCGCGAAGTCCGCGACCGCTGGCAGTTCTACCGCGACCGCGCACCGGGCACGTACGGGCCGCTGACCGCTCCGTAGGCGCGTCGCGTCCCGCGGGCCCGGCACACGGGGGGCGGGCCCGCGGGGCCGCGCGCGGCCCCGCCCCTCCCACCGGCTTTCCCCCGAGGAAACAGCGTTGACCCCAGCCCTTGACAGCTTCGGTATTCCCTCAGTGCACGCACGACCGGAAGGAGAGGGAGCATGAGCCGTACCGTCATCCGTGGTGGACTCGTCATCACCGCGTCCGACGAGATCCACGCCGACGTCCTGATCGAGGACGGCCGGATCGCCGCCCTCGCCGCGACGGGCACTCCCGCGGCCGAGGCGTGGACGGCCGAACGGACCATCGACGCCACCGGCAAGTACGTCATCCCGGGCGGCGTGGACGCCCACACCCACATGGAACTGCCCTTCGGCGGTACCTTCGCCTCCGACACCTTCGAGACCGGCACCCGGGCCGCGGCCTGGGGCGGCACCACGACCATCATCGACTTCGCGGTCCAGAGCGTCGGCCGCTCGCTGCGCGAGGGCCTCGACACCTGGAACGCGAAGGCCGACGGCAACTGCGCCATCGACTACGGCTTCCACATGATCGTCTCCGACGTGAACCAGGAGACGCTCAAGGAGATGGACCTGCTGGTGGAGGAGGGCGTCACCTCCTTCAAGCAGTTCATGGCCTACCCCGGGGTCTTCTACAGCGACGACGGCCAGATCCTGCGCGCCATGCAGCGCTCCGCCGAGAACGGCGGACTGATCATGATGCACGCCGAGAACGGCATCGCGATCGACGTGCTCGTCGAACAGGCGCTGGCCCGCGGCGAGACCGACCCGCGCTTCCACGGAGAGGTCCGCAAGGCACTCCTGGAGGCGGAGGCCACCCACCGCGCCATCAAACTGGCCCAGGTCGCGGGCGCCCCGCTGTACGTCGTGCACGTCTCGGCACAGGAGGCCGTCGCGGAGCTGACACGGGCGCGCGACGAGGGCCTGAACGTCTTCGGCGAGACCTGCCCGCAGTACCTGTTCCTGTCGACGGACAACCTGGCCGAGCCGGACTTCGAGGGCTCGAAGTACGTGTGCAGCACGCCTCTTCGTCCCAAGGAGCACCAGGCGGCCCTGTGGCGGGGGCTGCGCACCAACGACCTCCAGGTCGTCTCGACGGACCACTGCCCCTTCTGCTTCGTGGGTCAGAAGGAGCTCGGCCGGGGTGACTTCTCGAAGATCCCCAACGGCCTGCCGGGCGTCGAGAACCGCATGGACCTGCTCCACCAGGCCGTCGTCGACGGGCACATCTCACGCCGCCGGTGGATCGAGATCGCCTGCGCCACCCCGGCGCGGATGTTCGGCCTGTACCCGAAGAAGGGCACGATCGCGCCCGGCGCGGACGCCGACGTCGTCATCTACGACCCGCACGCCGAGCAGGTCATGTCGGTCGAGACACACCACATGAACGTCGACTACTCGGCGTACGAGGGCAAGCGCGTCACCGGACGGGTCGAGTCCGTGCTCTCGCGCGGCGAACCGGTCATCACGGAGCGGGAGTTCACCGGACGCGCGGGGCACGGCGTCTACACCCCCCGCTCCACCTGTCAGTACCTTCTCTGAGCGACCAGGAGTGGCGCCATGGACTTCGGACTCGTCCTGCAGACCGACCCCCCTGCCTCCCGCGTCATCGAGTTGATGAAGCGGGCCGAGGACAACGGCTTCAGCTACGGATGGACCTTCGACTCCGCCGTGCTGTGGCAGGAACCCTTCGTGATCTACAGTCAGATCCTCGCGCACACCGAGCGGCTGACGGTCGGACCGATGGTCACCAACCCCGGTACGCGCACCTGGGAGGTCACCGCCTCCACCTTCGCGACGCTCAACGACATGTACGGCAACCGCACGGTGTGCGGCATCGGGCGCGGTGACTCTGCGATGCGCGTCGCCGGACGCAAGCCCAACACCCTCGCCCGGATAAGCGAGGCGATGAAGGTGATCCGCGCACTCGCGCGCGGCGACGAGGCCGACCTCGGTGGCACCGTCGTCAGGTTCCCCTGGGTCCGGCCCGGCGCCGAACTCCCCGTCTGGATGGCCGCGTACGGCCCGAAGGCCCTCAAGATGACCGGCGAGGAGGCCGACGGCTTCATCCTCCAGCTCGCCGACCTCTACCTCACCGAGTACATGGTCAAGGCGGTGAAGGACGCCGCGGCCGCGGCCGGCCGCGACCCGTCCGACGTGAAGATCTGCGTGGCGGCACCCGCGTACGTCACCGAGGACGACTCGCCCGAAGCGCTCGCCCACGCGCGGGAACAGTGCCGCTGGTTCGGCGGCATGGTCGGCAACCACGTCGCCGACCTCGTCGCCAAGTACGGCGAGCACTCCGGCGCCGTACCCGACGAACTCACCGACTACATCAAGGCCCGCGAGGGCTACGACTACTCCCACCACGGACGCGCCGACAACCCCGACACCGCGTTCGTGCCCGACGAGATCGTCGACCGGTTCTGCCTGATCGGCACACCCGGACGGCACATCGAGAAGCTGAACGCGCTCCGTGCGCTGGGCGTCGACCAGTTCGCCGTCTACGACATGCACGACGCGCAGGAGGCCACCATCGACGCGTACGGCGACGAGGTCATCCCCGCCGTCAACGGCTAGCGGCCTCCCGTCCCCCGTACGGGATCCCCGTCCCCGTACATCCCCTGCGAACTCCCCCTTCCCGCCGTCCCGGGGAGGGGGTCAGGACGCTCCGAGCAGGTTCGTCACGGGACACCTCCGCCGGTGTCCCCAGGAGTGCACCCCCCATCGGCGCCACCCGCACGGCCTCTCCCGTCCCACCTCCTTCGATTGGCCTGCCCATGACCGACACCGCTCCCATGGCCATACCGCCGACCTCCCAAGTCACCCTCGCCGACGGCCGGGTGGAGATCGCCCCTGGTTCGCCGCAGCCCAGCGGCCCGTACGCCAACGATGACCTGCTGCCCGTCCCCGCCGAGAAGCGCACCTGGACCACCTACAACTTCTCGGCTCTGTGGGTCGGCATGGCCCACAACACCGCCTCGTGGACCCTGGCCTCCGGCCTGATCGCCGTCGGCATGGACTGGAAGCAGGCCGTCCTCACCATCGCCCTGGCCAATCTGATCGTGCTGGTCCCGATGCTGCTCACCGGGCACGCCGGACCCAAGTACGGCATCCCCTTCCCCGTCTTCGCGCGCGCCTCCTTCGGCATTCGCGGCGCCAACCTCCCTGCCGTGGTGCGGGCGTTGGTGGCCTGCGGCTGGTTCGGAATCCAGACCTGGATCGGCGGCGAGGCCATCTACTTCCTCGCCGGGAAGCTCTTCGGCGACGGCTGGGCGAACGCCTCGCAGATCGGCGGTCACGCCTGGACGATGTGGCTGTCCTTCGCGATCTTCTGGGCGCTCCAGGTCGCGATCATCTACCGGGGCATGGAGACGATCCGCCGCTTCGAGAACTGGGCCGCGCCCTTCGTGCTCGTCGGCGCGGGCGTGATGCTCTGGTGGATGAGCAGCAAGGCCGGCGGCTTCGGCCCGCTGTTCGACCAGCCCTCCGCGCTCGGCTGGGGCGGGGACTTCTGGAAGCTGTTCTGGCCCTCCCTCATGGGCATGATCGGCTTCTGGTCCACGTTGTCCCTGAACATCCCGGACTTCACCCGGTACGGCAGGAGCCAGAAGGCGCAGACGTGGGGCCAGGCCCTCGGCCTGCCGACCACGATGACCCTCTTCGCCTTCCTCTCCGTGCTGGTGACCTCCGGCTCGCAGGCGGTGTACGGCAAGCCGGTCTGGGACCCGGTCCAGCTCGCCGCCAAGACCGACAACGTGGTGGGGCTGCTGTACGCGCTGGTGACCGTGCTGGTGGCGACCCTGTCCGTGAACATCGCGGCCAATCTGGTCTCACCGGCCTTCGACTTCTCCAACGTCGCGCCGCGGAAGGTCAGTTTCCGTATGGGCGCCCTCGTCACCTGCGTGCTCGGCGTGCTCATCTTCCCGTGGAAGCTGTACGCGGACCCGCAGGGCTACATCTTCACCTGGCTCGGCCTCGTCGGCGGCCTGCTCGGCACGGTCGCCGGCATCCTCATCGCCGACTACTGGATCCTGCGCCGCACCCGGCTCGACCTGGTGGACCTGTATCGCACCGGCGGCCGCTACTGGTACGACGGCGGCTGGAACTGGCGGGCCGTCGTCGCCTTCGTCACCGGCGGCGTCCTGGCCGTCGGCGGCGCCGACTTCCATCCGCTGGTCGACGGACGGCCGATCCCGGCGCTGGAACCCCTGGCCGACTACGGCTGGGCGGTCGGCCTCGGCACCTCATTGGTGCTGTACCTGGTGTTGATGCTGCTGCGCGGCAGGCAGGAGACCGCAGCCTGACGCGCTCCGGAGGACGGTCAGCCCTTCTGGCCGTCCTCCAGCGCGGCCACCGCCGCCTTGGCCGCCTTGATGGCGCCCTTGTTGATCTCGTCGGTGCCGGGTGCCTTCTTCGTCTCGAAGTCGCTGCCGTTGTAGGTGATGATCACCACCACGTTCGACGCGCGGGCGATCACCACCCCCTCACGGGTCTGCTGCTTGTTCTCGGTGGTGAGGTTCACGACGGAGTACGCCGAGTCGCCGAGCCCGGGAACCGCCCCTCCGCCGCTCTTGTCCGCGATGCGGCCTTCGTACCCCTTCTGTGCCGCTTGGTCCGACTCCTTGATCTCGTACGAGACGTCGAGCCAGCGGTAGTCGAACCCCTTCAGGGCGTTCCAGGAACAGGTACGACGCACCGACTTGTCCGTCGACGGAATCTCCTGGCCTGCCGTCTTGGCGCCCGGGACCAGGGACTTGAGCGTGGCCGTCGGCACGCTCGTGCAGGGCGCGGGCGACGTGGTGAACGTCCTGGTGGCCGCCGACGTCGACGGCGCGGACGCCGTACTGGTCTTCTTCTGGGACGATTTGTGCTCCGCGGTGGGGGCCGCGGCGAACGGGCCGGACGTCAGGGCCCAGCCCGCCGAGGCGAGCACGGCCACGGGCAGCAGACGCGCGGTGAGGGCGAGCGGCAGAGGAAGAGAACGCACGGCTCACTTCTCGTGGGGGACGGTGCGGAGCAGGTCCGCACTGCGGACGGGACGCCAGTGTCACACGAGTCCCTGTGGGGCGGAAGTGCCAACTCGCTCCGTGCCTGTGCGGTGACAGCGGGGACACCATGCGCGCGCGGTGACGGCGGGACACCGGCTCACGGTCCGTCAGACGCTCCGCCGCGCGCTCCGCCGTCCGGTCACGAGCCACACCGCCGCCCGGAGCCGGACGCCGCGGGCCGTCTCGTACGGGCGCAGGGTGTCCTCCAGCGCGGCGCGGACATCGGGCGCGATCGGCTCGCCCGGCGTGCGGGACAGGAGGAACCGCACCGCGTCCGGGGCGTCGCGTCCCCACACCGTCTCCGTGTCGACCGGCGTCACCGACACGTCCTCGTACACGCTCAGCGCCTCGCGGATCCGTGCCGGGTCGGACAGTGAGGCCATCGCGGTCATCGCGGCGTGAGCGGACTGCGCGGCCGCACGGGTCCGCCGGTCCTCCGGGGCCGGAGCGGTGTCCGTGCCGGTGCGGGCACCGCCTTCCGTGGCCGGGTCCGGCCCGCCGCGCGCACCGGAGCGTTGTCCGGCGGCCCGTGCGGCTCCTTCCAGAAGGCCCGCGAAGAGGCCGAGGGCCCGCGACTCCTCCACGTCCGGACCCGCCGGCCGCGGGCAGACGAACGCGAGCCGGCCCCCGGGCCGCAACGCCCGTGCCAGATTCCGGAACGCGGCCGCGTGATCCGCGAAGAACATCACACCGCCCCGGCTGATCAGCACGTCGTACCCGGCGGGCGGGAAGGGGTGGACCTGCGCGTCGGCGAGCTCGTACGCCGCGTTCGGGACACCCTCGGCCGCGGTGATCTCCCGCGCCCTGGCGAGCAGCGGCGCCGAGATGTCCACCCCGACCGCGTGCCCGGTCGCGGCGAGCCGTGCCGCGATCCGTGTGGTCGCCCCGGCGCCGCAGCCCACGTCCAGGACGCGGTCGCCCGGTGCGATGTCCGCGCCCGCGAACAGCGCGTCGTTCACGCCGGAGACCATCGTGTCGTACCGCTCCGGATGGGCGGCCCAGTGCGCCCCGACGGGGCCGTTCCAGGCCATGGCCTGGACGGAGTTGGCGATCGTGGTCACGACGCCTCCCGGACCCGGCGCACGGGCAGGGCGCTCTCGATGCGGTCGACGGCGGCGAACGCGCCGTACGCCACGAGATGCACCAGGCAATGGTCGGAGTGCTCCGGTCCGCGCCAAGCCGACACGTCCTCGTCCGTGATCCGGTACGGAGCGAGGGCGGCCAGCAGCGCGAGACGTGCCCCGGGGCGGGACCGGTCCGGAAGGGCGTCCCACGCGAGCGGCGGGTGCGCGCCGTCCCACTGCCCGACCACGTCCTGTACGAGAAGCCGGTCGGCCTCGTCGAGCAGTCCCGCGCCCTGGAGGGCGGCGCTCTGCAGGGCGGCGTAGGCGGGACCGACGGAGGTGCCGAGCGCCCAGCCGGGACCGGGGTCCGCGGTGTCGAGCAGCGTCGTCCCCGCGCCCGGGGCCGGGCGGCGGCGCACCGTCCGGGAGAACGAGCGTCCCGCCAGACTCCGCACCGCCCGGAACCGCTGGATGTTGCCCGGCAGCAGGTTCTCCGTCAGCAGCGCCGACACGATCCGGTTGATGAAGTGGAAGGAGAGCACGGTGCCGATGAACGCGGGGGCGTGCGCCGCGGGGAAGGGGTACGGCTTCAGCTCCCGCGCGCCGGGGATCCGGGTCGCCCGGCCCCAGGCCAGCACTCGCGCGTGCTCCGCGTCGGCGGGCGTGCCGCCGCGGGCCACCGTCTCCGCGAGCGCGTGGTCGCCGGTGGCGTGCAGCAGCATCGTGTGCGCGTCCACGCAGAACGGGCAGCGGTTCGCCTGGGACACCCCGAGTGCCGCGAGCTCCTTCTCCGCCCGCCCGCCGGCGCCCGCGACGAGCGACTCGCGCATCAACGCCCAGGAGGCGGCCATGAGTTCGGGTGCGGAGGAGAGGACCACGAAGGTCGGCGGACGCGCGATGCCGAAGTCGTCGGAGAGCTGGGCGTAGACCTCGGCGGTCCGTCCCGTCGCCGCGTCGGGCGGCGGCGGGGTGGTGTACCGGAAGGGGCCGGAGAGCGGCATGTCGTGCCTCCTGGGTCGGGCGAGAGCGGCACCTGTGGCGGCGCCGGATGCCGTGTGCTGTGCCGTGAGAACCCTCGCCCGGCCGGGGCCCCGGGGGCGTCGTACGCCCGGAGTCAATGCGGACTGCTCCACCGGGCCCGGGAAAGGCCCGGCCTACTCCGCCGGGAGTACTCCGGGCGCCCTCCACAGGTCTGACGCGGGTGTCGTCCCCGCCGCATAAAGTGCCGTCCATGCAGCTCGACCGGGCCACCCGCAGGCGCCTGGCCGACATGGCCCTCGCGGTCGTCGTCGGCGCGCTCGTGCTGACCGCGGCCGCCTTCGACGCCGACACGACCCCCGTCGACCTCGTCCTCGTCGCCCTCGGCTCACTGGCCCTCGCCGCCTACCGCAGCACCCCGCGCGCCGTGCTGGCGATCACCACGGTCACCACCACCGCGTACGTCGTGCACGCCCACCCCGGCTCGCTGTCCGCGCTCCCGGTGCTGAGCGCGGTCCACACGGCGGCACGAGCCGGTCGCCGCGGAGTGGCCGCGCTGGCGAGCGTCGTGTTCCTCGCGGGCTTCGCGACCGCGGGGCCCACGACCCAGGAGCTCGTGGAGCGGACGACGCTGCTCACCGGCTGGTTCCTCTGCGCCCTGGTCACCGGCCTCGTCGACCGGAACTGGCAGGCGTATCTGCGGCAGACGGAGCAGCGCGCCCTGGAGGCCGAACGCACCCGCGAGGAGGCGGCCCTGCGGCGTGCCGGCGAGGAGCGGCTGCGCATCGCACGGGAGTTGCACGACTCGCTCACGCACAGCATCTCGATCGTCAAGCTCCAGGCCGGGGTGGCCGTGCACCTCGCCCGCAAACGCGGCGAGGAGATTCCGCCCGCGCTGCTCGCCATCCAGGAGGCGAGCGGCGAGGCGATGCGCGAACTGCGCTCCACCCTGGAGGTGTTGCGCACCGACGAGCCGACCGGCACACCGGCCGTGCTCGTGGAGCGGGCGCGCGCCGCGGGCCTCGCCGTCGACCTCCGGGTGACCGGCGAGGAACGGCCGCTGACGGCGACCGTGGACCGTGCCGCGTACCGCATCGTGCAGGAGGCCCTCACCAATGCCGCCCGGCATGCGGGACCCGCCAAGGTCCTGGTCGAACTCGGTTACGCACAACAGGAGTTGACGATCAGTGTCGACGACGACGGCACCGCACGGCCCTCCTGCGCGCCCGTCCCCGGCATCGGACTGACCGGAATGCGCGAGCGGGTCCAGGCCCTGGGCGGCACCCTGCACGCCGCCCCGCGCACCGAGGGCGGCTTCTCGGTCCGGGCCGCCCTTCCGCTGTGCCCGCCCGGGGACGCCCCGTGATCAGGGTGGCGCTCGTCGACGACCAGGCCCTCATGCGCGCCGGCTTCCGCGCCCTGCTGGAGGCGGAGGACGGCATCGAGGTGGTCGGCGAGGCCGCCGACGGCGAGCAGGGGCTCGCGCTCGTCCGCGCGCAGATCCCCGACATCGCCCTCGTCGACGTGCAGATGCCCGTGATGACGGGCATCGAGGCGACCCGCCGTATCGCGGCCGACCCCGCGCTCTCCGGCGTACGCGTCGTCATCCTCACCAACTACGGCCTGGACGAGTACGTCTTCGAGGCGCTGCGGGCCGGCGCCAGCGGGTTTCTGCTGAAGGACACCGAACCGGCCGATCTGCTCCAGGCCATCGAGGTCGTCGCGCTCGGCGAGGCGCTGCTGTCCCCGTCCGTGACCCGGACACTGATCGGGGAGTTCGTGGCCCGTCCCCCCGACCGGGCCACCGCGCCGGGACTCGAATGCCTCACCCGTCGCGAGCGCGAGGTCACCGCACTCGCCGCGCGCGGCCTGACCAACGAGGAGATCGCCGCGCACATGGTGATCAGTCCGCTGACGGCCAAGACCCACATCAGCCGCGCGATGACGAAGCTGGGTGCCCGCGACCGCGCCCAACTGGTCGTCTTCGCCTACGAGTCGGGCCTCGTCACGGCACGTGGGCACACGGAGTGAGGGCGTCCGTCGAGGCGGCCTCGTGCGATCATCGGTCCGTGATCGCGACACGCCGGAAGCGCATCGGTCCCGCCGCTCTCGCCTGTCTGCTGACGCTCACCCTGAGCGGCTGCGGGCTCTCGACGGAGCTGGAGCGCGAGCGCAACCCCGCACGGGAACCCACCCCTGCCCCCACACGGACCCACGCCGCCCAGCCGTCCGACCCCGCGGTCTCCGAGACGTCACCCGTCCCGGCAGGGCCGGAGGCGTCACCCGCCGTCCCGGTGCAGCAGGACCGCGGCTGCCCGCCGTCCGGCCTGCGCATCGGCACCGGCCCCGTCGACGCGGCCATGGGGTTGCGCGCCATGACCATCACGCTCACCAACTGCGGCAAGAAGCCTTACGAGTTGAAGGGGTACCCGTCCATCCGGGTCCTCGGCGCGGAGGGCGCCCCGATCCCCGGCGTGCGGACCGTGGAGGGTACCGACCAGGTGGCCATGGCCCCCGAGGACCCCGGCCCCGAGGCACTCACACTCGGTCCCGGCGAGAGCGCGCGGGCGGGCCTGTACTGGCGGATGGCCGCGGAGGACGGCACCTATCTGCGGGTCGCCCCGGCCGCGGGGCGCAGCACCACGACCGTACGCCTGCCGGACCCCCTCGACATCGGCCCGGAGAACACCCTGGGCACGACGGCCTGGGCACCGGCCGCCTAGCGGGACGAGCCGCCCGGCACCGCTCACGGCACCCGCGCGGTCCACTCCGGGGCGCCGAACTTCGAGCGGGCCAGCTCCTGCGCCCGAGCCAGCTCCTCCGGCGTCACCTTGCCGTCCACCAGCCCGTACCGTCCGCGGAACGAGTCGATCATCCGCTCGATGACCGCCTCGCGCCCCAGTCCCGTCTGCCGCCGCAGCGGGTCGACCCGCTTCTTCGCGCTCTTCGTCCCCTTGTCGGAGAGCTTCTCCCGCCCGATGCGCAGCACTTCGAGCATCTTGTCGGCGTCGATGTCGTACGACATGGTCACGTGGTGCAGCACCGCGCCCGGCCCCCCGCCGGGCCCGACCACCCGCTTCTGCGCGGCGCCCGCGATCTTCCCCTGATCCGTCGCGATGTCGTTCAACGGCTGGTACCAGGCCTTGATCCCCATGTCACCGAGCGCGCCCAGCACCCAGTCGTCGAGATAGGCGTAGCTGTCCTGGAACGACAGACCCTGGACCAGGGCCTCCGGCACCGAGAGCGAGTACGTGATGGTGTTGCCCGGCTCCACGAACATCGCGCCGCCGCCGGAGATGCGGCGGACCACCTCGATGCCGTGCCGGGCGGCACCGGCCGGGTCGACCTCGTTGCGCAGGGACTGGAAACTGCCGATGATCACCGACGGGGCGCCCCACTCCCACACCCGCAGCGTCGGCGCTCGCCGGCCCGCGGCCACCTCCGTGGTCAGCACCTCGTCCAGTGCCATGTGCAGGGCCGGGGACTGCGGCCCGTCGTGGATCAACTGCCAGTCGTAGTCCGTCCAGTCGGCGGCGTGCGCCAGCGCCCGGCGCACCGCGATCCCGATGCCCTCCGATGTCAGGCCGTACATGACCGTGCCCTCGGGCAGCGCGGCGTCGATGCGGGCGGCGAGACCCGCCGCGTCGGTGTCGGCCGGCGCACCCTCCAGAGCATGATTGACGGCGTCCAGCGCCTCGTCCGGTTCGAGGAAGAAGTCGCCCGCCACGCGCGCGTGGCGCAGCACCGCGCCCTCGACGTCCAGATCCACCACGACGAGCTTGCCGCCGGGGACCTTGTACTCACCGTGCACCGATCCGCCTCCGTTCAGTTCCACGAGGAGCAACGACGGCCGGGTGCGAATGATTCCGATCATTCCGGGTTCTTCCGGACCGGCGGACCCGGTCCGTGGGACGTCCCGGAAGGCGTCCGTCCGCTCAGGGCGGCCCACCCTGCCGTCCGGGCCGCGGCAAGTGCCATAGTCGGGGGCGAGGTTGATCGCTCGGCACAGCGAGGTGGCAGGCATGTTCACGACCCGACCGACGCTCCAGGGCACCTTCGGCATGGTGTCCTCGACCCACTGGCTCGCCTCGCAGTCCGCGATGGCCGTCCTGGAGGACGGCGGCAACGCGTACGACGCCGCCGTCGCCGCGGGCTTCGTCCTGCACGTCGTCGAACCCCACCTCAACGGACCCGCGGGCGAGGTCCCGATCATCCTCGCCCCCGCCGGCGGCGAGGTACGGGTGCTGTGCGGGCAGGGCGTCGCGCCCGCGGGAGCGACGGTCGCCCACTACAGAGGGCTCGGTCTGGACCTCGTCCCCGGCACCGGGCCGCTCGCCGCCGCCGTGCCGGGCGCCTTCGACGCCTGGATGCTCCTGCTGCGCGACCACGGCACCAAGCCGCTCGCCGACGTCCTCGCGTACGCCATCGGATACGCCGAGGACGGTCACGCGCCCGTGGAACGCGTCGGCGAGACCGTCGAGACGGTGCGCGAACTGTTCGAGACGGAGTGGACGACCTCGGCCGAGGTGTACCTGCCGGACGGCAGGGCGCCCCGCCCCGGCGAGCTGTTCCGCAACCCCGCGCTCGCCGCGACCTGGCGCCGGCTCCTCGCCGAGGTCTCCGAGGAGACCGGCCGGGTGGAACAGATCGAGGCCGCGCGCCGGGTCTGGCGCTCCGGCTTCATCGCCGAGGCCCTGGTGCGCCAGGCCCGCCGCCCCACCCTGGACACCAGCGGCGAGCGCCACACCGGCACCCTGACGGCCGCGGACCTCGCGGGCTGGTCCGCCGGCTACGAACCGCCCGCGACCTACGACTGGCGCGGCTGGACGCTGTGCAAGGCGGGCCCCTGGAGCCAGGGCCCGGTCCTGCTGCAGCAGCTGGCCCTGCTGCCGCCCGAACTGCCCGCGTACGGCTCCGCCGAGTACGTCCACCTGCTCGTCGAGGGCTGCAAGCTCGCCATGGCCGACCGGGAGGCCTGGTACGGGGACGCCGGCGACGTACCGCTCGACGAGCTGCTCTCCGAGTCGTACAACGCCGAGCGGCGGGCGCTCGTCGGCGACAAGGCGTCGTACGAGCTGCGTCCCGGCAGCCCAGGAGGGCGTGTCCCGCGGCTGAGCCGGCACGCGCGCGTGCCCGCTTCGTGGGAACCCGGCTTCGACGCGCTCGCGGCGCCCGGCGCGGGCGAACCCACCGTGGCACGGCCGGCCCGCACGGCCCCGGAACCCGAGGTCGCGGCCGACGGCGGCACCCGGGGCGACACCTGCCACCTCGACGTCGTCGACCGCTGGGGCAACATGGTCGCCGCCACACCCAGCGGCGGCTGGCTCCAGTCGAACCCCGTCGTGCCCGAACTGGGCTTCCCGCTCGGCACGCGGCTCCAGATGACCTGGCTGGAGGAGGGACTGCCCAACTCCCTCACGCCGGGCCGCCGTCCCCGCACCACGCTCACCCCGTCGCTCGCCCTGCGTGACGGCGTCCCGGTCATGGCGTTCGGCACACCGGGCGGAGACCAGCAGGACCAGTGGCAGACGCACTTCTTCCTGGCCGTGGCGCTGCGTCCCGCCGTACGCGGCGGCCTCGACCTCCAAGGCGCGATCGACGCCCCGAACTGGCACAACGACAGCTTCCCCGGCTCCTTCTACCCGCGAGGCATGCATCCCGGCAGCCTTACGGTCGAGTCCCGCACGGACGAGGCCGTCGTCGAGGAGCTGCGGCGCCGTGGGCACGACGTCCAGGTCGGCGAGGCGTGGTCGGAGGGACGTCTGTGCGCGGTCGCGAGGGACCCCGCGACGGGCGTGCTGTCGGCCGCCGCGAATCCGCGCGGGATGCAGGGGTACGCGGTCGGACGCTGAGGACGGGGCCCTCGGAGTTCATCCGGATTCCACCCGGAGTGCACCCGGCATGCGGGGATTGTCAGCGGCGCGTGCTCTCATGGAGTCATGATCGAAGACATCGAAACCATCGACGAGTTTCTCGCCCGGCGCAGCTCCGACGTCGAAGAAGCGGTCCGCGAGGCGGCGGCGGCCGAGATCATGCCCCGCTTCCGGCAGCTCGGAGCACACGAGATCGACCAGAAGTCCGGCCCGCACGACCTGGTGACGGACGCCGACCGCAAGGCCGAGCGGTATCTGACCGGTGTCCTCACCGCACTGCTGCCCGGCTCGGTCGTCGTCGGCGAGGAAGCGGTGCACGCCGACCCCGCCACCTACGAGGCGATACAGGGCTCCGCGCCGGTCTGGATCGTCGACCCCGTCGACGGCACCCGGCAGTTCGTGCACGGCGATCCCGGCTTCTGCACGCTCGTCGCGCTCGCCCGGGACGGAGTCGTGCTCGCCTCCTGGACGTACGCCCCCGCGCGCGACGAGTTCGCCGTCGCGATACGCGGACGGGGAGCCTTCCTCGACGGCGTGCCCCTGCGCTCCGGCTCGCCGGTGCCCGGCCGCGACCTGGACGTCGCCCACTCCCACCCGGACTACACCACCGACGAACAGAAGCGCGCGCTGCTCGGCCTGCGCGCCGAGGGAGTCGTCCCGCGCCCCTGCGGCTCGGCCGGCCTTGAGTATCTGGCCCTGGCACGGGGGGAGTTGGATGCGGTCGCGTTCTCCTGGGAGGCGGCGTGGGATCACGCCGCGGGCCTGCTCCTCGTCGAGGAGGCGGGTGGCGCCCACCTGACCCTCGCGGGCGAGCCGTTCCGCGTGACGGGGGGCAACGCGCTGCCGTTCACCGCGGCCAGGGACGAGGCCACGGCCCGCCGCGTGGTGGCCCTGCTGTCGGCGTGAGCCGACCCGACGCCGGGCCCGGCGCCTCCCGGCCGGAGCGCCCCGCCCCGATCGGCGGCGAGCTCGGCCTTCCGGGGTGACTCCGGGGCCTGCGTGGCCGCCGCCCCGCCCTCTTCGGTCCCGGTGAGCTCGACCGGCTGGGACGACCCCTGGCCGCGACCCCGGCTCTGGCTGCCGGTGAGGTCGGCCGGCCGGGGCGACACCGAGCCCGCCGGCGACGGGCTCGGCCGCGGGTGACTCCGGGGCCCGCCCGGCGGTCGGCCCGTTCGCCGGCGTAGATGTGCTCGGCCCGCCCGGTCGACACCGAGGCCTGCTGCAGCCCGGTCGGCGTCCGCCCTCCCGGAGCGGGGCCCGGCCCCGAGCCCCTGCCGGGGCGCAGTCCCCGGCGTCCGCCGCCGCCCCGGCCCCGGTGAGGGCACCACTGCCCGTGCGGATTCCGGGGTGCACGGCCGTCCCGAACCCGATGGGGGAGGGTACCCCTCGAAAAGACGCGGCCCTGCCCCGGACGCACCCAGGTTCCGCCGGGCCCGGTCCGGGCGCTGGGCCGAGCGCGACCGGGACAGGGAGCCGACGGCGCCGGGACCAGGGCACTGCCGGGCGGGCCCGGGGAGCTCGCCGGTGCCTCCGCCGAACCCCCGGGGGCGTGGGCCGCCCCGCGCACGTCGGGAGCTGTCCCCTTCCCAACCCCCCGCGCCGCCAAGGCTGTCGGTCCTGCGGCATATCCTGATCCCCAGTGGCCATCGGCTGACAAAGGAGTCCGAAGGTGCCGTCGATGCTCGATGCCGTCGTGGTGGGTGCGGGACCGAACGGACTGACCGCTGCCGTGGAGCTGGCCCGCCGCGGCTTCTCCGTGGCCGTCTTCGAGGCCCGGGACACCGTGGGCGGGGGAGCGCGGACCGAAGAGCTGACCCTGCCCGGCTTCCGCCACGATCCGTGCTCGGCGGCGCACCCGCTGGGCATCAGTTCGCCCGCGTTCCGAGCGATGCCCCTGGAGCGGTACGGCCTGGAGTGGCTGCACGCCGAGCTGCCCATGGCGCACCCCTTCACGGACGGCACGGCGGCGGTGCTGTCGCGGTCCGTCGCCGAGACGGCCGCGTCGTTCGGCCCGCGCGACGCCGGGGCGTACCGCCGGCTGGTCGCGCCCTTCCTCACCAAGTGGGACACGCTGGCCCACGACTTCATGTCGCTGCCGCTGACCGCGCTGCCCCGGGACCCGGTCACCCTCGCCCGGTTCGGCCTCACGGGGCTGCCGCCGTCGACCTGGCTGATGCGCCGCTTCCGCGACGAGCGGGCCCAGGCACTGTTCGCGGGCCTCGTCGCCCATGTGATCGCCCCGCTCGGCGGCTTCGCCACCGGTGCCGTCGGCCTCGTCTTCGCGCTGGCCGCGCACGCCCGGGGCTGGCCGGTCGCGCGCGGCGGCTCGCAGTCCATCTCCGACGCGCTCGCCGCGTACCTCAAGGACCTCGGCGGCACCGTCCACACCGACTACGAGGTCAAGCGCCTCGACGACCTGCCGCCCGCCCGCGCGTACGTCTTCGACACCTCGCCCACCGCCCTGGCCCGCATCGCGGGGCTCGGCCG
This sequence comes from Streptomyces sp. NPDC025784, assembly GCF_055558435.1. Lineage (NCBI taxonomy): Bacteria > Bacillati > Actinomycetota > Actinomycetes > Kitasatosporales > Streptomycetaceae > Streptomyces > Streptomyces sp. NPDC025784. Next base: position 722,613 of record NZ_JBVHMN010000002.1, on the reverse strand, counting down.
GTTCTACGAGCACTACCGGTACGGGGCGAGCGTTTTCAAGATCGACTACGCGCTGGACGGTCCCGTGCCCTGGACCGCGAAGGAAGCGCGCGCCGCCGGTACGGTGCAGGTCGGCGGCAGTCGTGCGGAGATCGCCGGCGCGCTGCACGCGGCCTCCCGAGAGGACCGGGCACCGGACACGCCTTTCCTGATCACCGTGCAGCCCGGCGTCGCCGACCCCACCCGCGCCCCCGAGGGCAAGCAGGTCTTCTGGGCGTACGGACACGTGCCGAACGGCTGGAGCGGTGACCTCACGGACGCGATCGAGCGGCAGCTGGAGCGTTTCGCGCCGGGCTTCCGCGACCGTGTGCTCGCCCGCGCGACAGCGGGCCCGCCGGAGCTTGCCGCTCGCAACGCGAACTACGTGGGCGGAGACATCGCCTGCGGCGCCGCCTCCGGGCTTCAGCTCCTGCTGCGCCCCAGACTGTCCCTGTTCCCTTACAGCACCCCCCACCCGGCCGTCTTCATCTGTTCGTCCGCCACCCCACCGGGCCCGGGCGTCCACGGCATGTCGGGGCACAACGCGGCGAAGGCCGTGTGGAGGAGACTCAGACAGGCATGACCGCGATCAAGCTGGTCCAGGGCGACATCACCCGGCAGAGCGTCGACGCCGTCGTCAACGCGGCGAACTCCTCGCTGCTCGGCGGCGGAGGCGTGGACGGAGCCATCCACCGCCGCGGCGGCCCCGCCATCCTCGAGGACTGCCGCAAACTGCGCGCCTCGCAGTACGGCAAGGGGCTGCCCACCGGCCGGGCCGTCGCCACCACCGCCGGCGAACTGGACGCGCGCTGGGTGATCCACACCGTGGGACCGGTGTACAGCCGCGAGGACGACCGCTCGGCGCTGCTCGCGTCCTGCTACCGCGAATCCCTGCGCGTCGCCGACGAACTCGGCGCGCGCACGGTCGCCTTCCCGGCCGTGTCCGCCGGCATCTACGGGTGGCCGATGGACGACGCCGCCAGGATCGCCGTGGAGACGGTCCGGGCCACCCCGACGGACGTCGAGGAGGTCACCTTCGTCCTCTTCGACGAGTCCGCCTACCAGGCCTTCGCCGCACAGGTCCCCTCCGGGGAGAAGTAGCCGCCGGGGGTCCGGCCGGCCGTGTCCCGGCCGGCCGCCACGGAAGGCGTCCCACCGCCGCCGGCCGCCGGCAGCTGAGGCGAGGGGCCGGTCACCTGGTGGAGGGGACGCGGGCGAGGGAGACGTCCGCGGCATGGACGTCGATCCTCACGGCACGTCCCCGTCGAGCAGCTCGCGCAGGGCCGCTCCCTCCTGCGGGCTCAGCCCGGTGACGAAGTGCCGGAGGGCGGCGATCGGATCGGGGCCGCGGTCGAGCGCCTCGTGCATGGCGTCGGCGGTCATCTCGGCCGCGTCCTTCGTGGGCCGGTAGGCGCCGCGCCGCCCGTCGACGTCGCGGTGCACCAACCCTTTGTCGTACAGGCGCTTGAGGATGGTGTGCACGGTGTTGTAGGCGAGACCGCCGCCGATCTCGCCCTGGATCTCGGCGGGCGTCAGGGCGTCCTCGGTGGCCCAGAGGGTGGCGAGCACCGCGCCCTCCAACTCGCCCGCGCCGCGCCGGTCCGCTCTGCCGTGGGGGCTCGTGCCAGCCATGGTCGCCACCTTACAGCGCGTAGGGGGAGCGGAGGCCGGTCCGGGTCTCGGGGGAGACGGGGGACCGGGGCGGGTGGAGGCGCTCGCCCCGGATGCCGTTCCCGGACTGCGAGGCCCTGGGGCGCGCGGTAATTTGTCCATGATTTCACGGATTTGGCCCCTGCCTTGTGTTGCGTAGGGCGAGGGAACCCTACAGCTTGTAGGGCTGAAGGGTGGACGATGGTCAGGACCGCGGACGTTCCGCTCGCCGGTGCCGAAGGGGCGGCCGGTCCGCCGTCGGGCCACCCGCCCGCTCGGCACTCCGGCGGACGGCGCGGGATCGCCCTGGTGGCCGCCGCCTTCACGCTGGCCCAACTGCTGCTGGTGGGGCCCGGCATGGGGCTCGGCTGGGACGAGACGGTCTACGTCAGCCAGGTCAGCGGGCACGCGCCGGCGGCGTTCTTCAGCGCACCCCGCGCCCGCGGCGTCCCCCTGCTCGTCGCCCCCGTCGCCTCCTGGTCGTCGTCCACGGCACTCCTGCGGGTGTGGCTGGCCCTGCTGTCGGGGCTCGGCCTCTTCGTGGCGCTGTGCGCCTGGCGGCATCTGTTCCCGGCGCGGCTGCTCGCCCTGGCCGGCGCCCTGTTCGCGACCCTGTGGGTGACCCTCTTCTACGGCCCGCAGGCCATGCCCAACTACTGGGTCGCCGTCGGAGCCCTGCTGTGCGTCGCCTGCTTCCTGCGGGCACGCGCCGTGCCACGGAACCGGGCGGCGCTGTGGGGTGTGGCGCTGGGCGCCGCGCTGATGGCATGGATGCGGCCCACCGACGCGGTCTGGGCGACCCTCCCGCTGCTCGTCCTCGCGGTGCCGGAGCTGCGCCGAGGACGGCCCTGGCTGCCCGTCGCGCTGGTCGCGGGCCTGGTTGCCGGCGCGGCCGAGTGGGTCGTCGAGGCGTACATCGGCTACGGCGGCCTCGGCCGGCGGCTCGCCGAGGGCTCCCGCATCCAGGGCGGCCTGGGCTGGAACATCGCCGTCGACGACCAGATGCGCAGTCTGGGCGGACGCATCCTGTGCCGCCCCTGCACCGGCGCGATGCCCGACACCGCCGTGCTGGTGTGGTGGTTCGCGCTGCTCCCGCTGGCCGCGGCAGGTCTCGTGGCCGCGGTCAGGGCCCGGCGCACGGCGCACACGCTGCTCCCGCTGGCCTGCGCCGCGACGGCCGCCTTCCCGTACCTGTTCATGATCGGCTACGCCGCCCCGCGCTTCCTGCTCCCCGCCTACGCGCTCCTCTCCCTCCCGGTCGCCGGCGCCCTCGTCCGTCTCGTCACCGTCGCGCACGGTCTGTGGCGCCCGGCGGCCGTGACCGCGGTCGTGCTCGGCCTCGCCGGCCATCTGGCGGTCCAGTACGCCGTGCTGGAGGACACCGTCCGCGACGCCACGGACTCCCGTCGCGACTGGGCCCGCGCCGCCGCCGACCTGCGCGAGCTCGGTGTACGGCCGCCCTGCGTCCTGACCGGCCGGGACGCCGTCCCGATCGCCTTCCGCGCCGGGTGCGCGTCCGTCGCGACCTCAGGGCACAACGCGAACACGACCGAGCAGGCCCTCGTGCGGACCGGACGGAGCCGGCCGGTCGCGGTGCTGACCTCCCGGCGCGGGCGACCGCCTGCGTTCGCCCGGACCTGGGAACACCACAGCGTCGGCGGCCTGCGCGCCTACCTCGCCCCCACCGGAGCGGGAGGCCGGGCCTCATGAGTTCTCCACCCGGCGCCGCCCCGACCGCCCTCGTCCGGCGGACGCCTTGGCAGGCCGGGGTCGCGCTGGCCGTCCTGCTCGGCGCCGGATGTCTGGCCTGGCGTCACCGGCCGGTGATCGAGACCGCGGCGGGCCGGATCGCCCACGCCGACCGCGGCTGGCTGCTCGTGGCGGCCGCGGCCACCCTGGCGACCTGGGCATGTTCGGCCCTCGCCCAACAGGGCGCCGTGGTCCGGCCGCTGCCCACCGGACGCCTGGTGGCGGTCCAGTTCGCGGCCTGCGCCGCCGGCCATCTGCTGCCCGCGGGACTGGGATCAGGGGCGGTCAATTTCCGCTTCCTGAACCGGTGCGGGCTGCCGATGCCCAGGTCGGCGACCGCGCTCGCGGTCAAGGCGACCGCCGGCGCCGTGGCCCGCGCCCTGCTGATCGCCGCGCTGGCGCCCGCCTGCCCCGGCGCCCTGCGCCTTCCCCATGTCCCGCCGACGGCATGGGCCGTGACCGCCGTGCTGCTCGCCACCGCCGTGATCGCGCTCTCGGGGCTCCTGCGGCGCGCGCTGCGGGCGGTGCTCGCCGACGTCCGCGCGGTGCACGAGATCCCCGGACGGGCGGCCGCGTTGTGGGGCGGCTCGCTGGCGTTCGCCGGGCTGCACGCGGCCGTCGTCGTCGCCGTGGCCCAGTCCGTCGGCCTTTCGCTGCCCCCGGCCGAGGTGGCCCTGGCCTACCTCGCCGCGAGCGGTGCCGCCGTCCTGCTGCCCACTCCCGGCGGCCTCGGCTCGCTGGACGCCGCCCTCGCCCTGGCGCTCGCTCTCGCGGGGGCGTCCGGCAGCGCGGCGGCCTCCACCGTCCTCGGCTACCGGCTGCTCACCACGTGGCTGCCCCTGCTCCCGGGCCTCATGGCGCTGGGCGTACTGGTGCGACGCCGGGTCCTGTGAGCCGTCGCGGACCGGGCCGGCCACGGGCGCGGTCGTCCGCGCGCGACCGCTCACGCGTGACGGGCGCGTACCGTCGGAGCATCGAGGCGCACCTCGGTGACTACAATCCCGTAGATGGTCTACTGGACTGTAGACGATGACGGGATGAGGATCGTGCCGATGAGCAGTGCGAAGGACGAACGCCGGCCGGCGGGCGAGCTCGAGGCCGGCGTGCTGGCCGCCCTCTGGGCCGCGGGCGCACCCCTGACGCCCGGGCGCGTCCAGGCGGAGCTGGACTCCGGCCTCGCCCGGACGACGGTGACCACGATCCTGTCCCGGCTGCACGAGAAGGGGATCGTCGGCCGTGAGCGCCAGGGCCGCGGCTACGCCTACTTCCCCGTCCAGGACCCGCACGGTCTGACCGCCCGGCGCATGCACACCGAACTGGACCGCGACGACGACCGGGGGACCGCCCTGGCCCGGTTCGTCGCCCAGCTCAGCCCCGACGACGAACGCCTCCTGCGCGATCTGCTGGAGTCCGACGACTTCCAGGGGACGGCCGAGCACGGTCCGACGGAGCCCGGCGGGGACGGCCTGCCGGAATCGGGTGGGCGATGACGACCCTGTTCTTCCTTCCGCTGTTCCTGCCCTTCGCGCTACCGCCGCTGGCCCGCCGCTGTCTCGACCGGCTCGCGCCGGTGACCGCGCTGTGGATGCTGACCTGCGCGGTCCTCGTGCTGGCCGGCGCGTCCGTGGCGGCGCTCGGCGCCCTCGTCCTCAACGGCCTGCTCGAGGTGCCGGTCCTCGCGAGCCTCGGCGAACTCGTCCATCCGCTGCGCACCGCGTCCGACCTGGTCGTCCTGCCCGCCGCCGCGGGCGCCACCGGCGTGCTCACCGTCGGAGCCTGGACCCTCGCCCGCTCCGCCGCGCGCCAGCTCCGTGCCTTCCGGGTGGCCCGGACCCAGGCCGACCGCCGCCCCGCCGCGGGCGACCTGTGCGTCATCGACTCACCGCACCCGGACGCCTACGCCCTGCCGGGCCGCCCGCACCGCATCGTCGTCACCACCGCGATGCTCCGCAGCCTCGCCCCCCGCGAACGCGAGGTGCTCTTCGCCCACGAACGCGCCCACAACAACTACGGTCACCACCGCTTCCTCCTCGCGGCCGAGCTCGCCGCGCACTGCCACCCAGGTCTGCGCCCGGTCCGTGCGGCCGTCGCACTCGCCGCGGAGCGCGCCGCCGACGAGGCCGCTGCCGCCGTGGTGGGGGACCGGAAGCTGACCGCGCGCGCCATCGCCCGTGCCGCGCTGGCCACGCAGGCGGCCCGCTCGGACCGCCCCGCTTTCGCCCCCGCGGTCACCACGGGGCCCGTGCCCCGGCGCGTCGCCGCCCTCCTCGCCGCTCCCCGGCGCCGCTCCCGCGCCGCCTCCTGGCCGGTCCTGCTCGTGCTCGCCTGCGCCTGCGTGTCGGCCGGCGCCTCGGCGGCCGGGGTGCTCGCCTTCCACCACCAGGTCGAGGTGGCTCAGGGCGAAGCGGCCCGCTGACCCCACCCGTGTCCCGCCCGGCGGGACGTCACTCGGCCGTGTCGCTGAGGCCGAGCGTCGTGGTCCGCGACGAGCTCGCGGCGATCCTGTCCGTCGTACGCCTCTCCCCCCGGCCGTCGTGCGCCTGCCCCGGGACGCCCACCGCCTGGTCGTCCAGAGCCTCGACCTCGCCGGTGCGTTCATCGCCGTCCTGGTCCTGTGGGACCTCCTCGGAGACCTGCCACTGCCGCTCGGCGTCGCAGGTCATGAGGGTTCCACCGCGCTGGTCGGACTAGACGGGCCACGGCTCCTGCGCGCGTCCGCGTGGCGAGAGGGGGTGGTCCGGGCGCCCGCAGGCAGGCCGACGTACATGTCGCTTTTTCGCCAGCCCCGCCCTCGCCGGTGCCCGATGCTGGAGACATGCGGAACGGAATGCACACCGACATCGAGCGCTGCGTGCGTGCCGTCCAGTCGAAGGACGCGCGTTTCGACGGATGGTTCTTCACCGCGGTGCTGACGACGCGGATCTACTGCCGGCCCAGCTGCCCGGCCGTACCGCCGAAGCCGCAGAACATGACCTTCTACCCGAGCGCCGCAGCCTGCCAGCAGGCCGGGTTCCGGGCCTGCAAGCGGTGCCGGCCCGACACCAGCCCCGGCTCTCCTGCGTGGAACCAGCGCGCCGACGTCGTCGCCCGCGCGGTGCGCCTGATCGGTGACGGCGTCGTCGACCGCGAGGGCGTACCCGGCCTCGCCGGCCGGCTCGGCTACAGCACCCGCCAGATCGAACGGCAGCTCCTCGCCGAGCTGGGCGCCGGACCCCTCGCCCTCGCGCGGGCCCAGCGCGCCCAGACCGCCCGGCTGCTCATCGAGACCACCCCCCTGCCGATGGCGGAGATCGCCTTCGCGGCAGGCTTCTCGTCGATCCGTACCTTCAACGACACCGTGCGTGAGGTCTTCGCGCTCTCCCCGAGCGAACTGCGCGCCCGCCGGCCGAAGAACGGCGTCGGCGCCACACCGGGCGTGCTCAGCCTCCGGCTGCCCTTCCGCGCCCCGCTCAACCCCGACAACCTCTTCGGCCACCTCGCCGCGACCGCCGTACCCGGCGTGGAGGAGTGGCGCGACGGGGCGTACCGGCGGACCCTGCGGCTCCCGTACGGACACGGGATCGCCGCGCTGACGCCGATGCCGGACCACATCGCGTGCCGGCTCACCCTCAGCGACCTGCGCGATCTGCCCGTCGCGATCAGCCGCTGCCGCCGCATGCTCGACCTCGACGCCGACCCGGTCGCCGTCGACGACCGGCTGCGCGCCGACCCGCTGCTCGCCCCGCTCGTCGACAAGGCGCCCGGCCGGCGGGTGCCGCGCACGGTCGACGAGGCGGAGTTCGCCGTACGCGCCGTGCTGGGCCAGCAGGTCTCCACTGCCGCCGCCCGCACCCACGCCGCCCGCCTGGTCACCGCGCACGGCGATCCCGTCGACGACGCGGAGGGCGGTCTCACCCATCTCTTCCCGACGCCCGATGCGCTCGCCGCCGTCGACCCCGAGTCGCTGGCCATGCCGCGCACCCGGCGGACCACCTTCACCACGCTGGTGACCCAACTCGCCGACAAGAGACTCCACTTGGGAGTCGAGAGCGACTGGGAGGAGAGCCGGGCCCGGCTGCTCGCCCTGCCGGGTTTCGGCCCCTGGACGGTCGACGTCATCGCGATGCGGGCGCTGGGCGACCCCGACGCGTTCCTGCCCACCGACCTCGGCATCCGCCGTGCCGCGCAGGAGCTCGGCCTGCCCTCCACGCCCGCGGCACTCACCGCTCGCGCGGCGGCCTGGCGGCCGTGGCGGGCGTACGCCGTCCAGTACCTGTGGGCGACGGACGGCCACCCGATCAACTTCCTCCCCGTGTGACCCCAGGATCAAGGACCAACGACCAAGGACCTTCCGCGACATGACAGCGAAACGGCACACAGTGCTCGACAGCCCGTACGGACCCCTGACCCTCGTCGCCACGGACGGTGTCCTGTCCCACCTCTACATGGTGGGCCAGCGCCATCGTCCGTCGGACGAGACCTTCGGCGACCGCGACGACTCGCTCTTCGACGAGGCGGCCGACCAGCTGGAGGCCTACTTCGAGGGAGAGTTGAAGGAGTTCACCCTCGAACTGAGCCTGCGGGGAACGCCGTTCCAGTGCAGCGTGTGGGACCAGCTGCGCCGCATCCCCTACGGCGAGACCCGTTCGTACGGCGACCTCGCCGACGCCCTCGGCAGTCCCGGTGCCTCTCGCGCGGTGGGCCTCGCCAACGGCAAGAACCCCATCGGCATCATCGTGCCGTGCCACCGTGTCGTCGGTGCCGACGGCAGCCTCACCGGATACGGCGGCGGCCTGGACCGCAAGAAGCGACTGCTCGACTTCGAGAGCGGAGGAGCCCTCTTCTGAGGCCTGACCCCGGGGTGTCTCGTCAGATCATCGGATCGTCGGTCCGGTCTGGCGTCGACTGATCGACGAGAACCTGGCGTGGGCGGTGTCGGTGGACGCCACGATCGTGCGGGCCCACCGACATGCGGCCGGGGCCCGCAAAGGGGGCCCCGGCCGGCCCGGCGGCCCTGGCCACCTGGTGTCCGGCCAGGAGAAACCGCAGCCGCCGACGGCGCCGGCCGTCCGTGGCACTCGTACGGCGCTCAGCCATGCGCGCCCCTCGTCAGGAACTCGTAGCCTTGGTTCATGGCGGAAGCCACATCCGACGGCGGGCCGGACAGCAGCCACAAAGAGAGTGACGCCTCCGGGCGAACCCCTTCCGGCGGCTCGGCGCACACAGCCCCCACGGCGGAGAACGGCGCCGGGGTGGTGGGCGTGCTCCGACAGCGACCACCCCGCGGCGGCGTCCGGTGCGGGAGCAACCGCCCGATCCGCGCCCACCACGCATCGGCCGACGACACACCGGACCGGCGATCCGATCATCCGAACGGAACGCCCTGGCTCCCCAGCCCCCGCAGCAGCTCGGGCAGCGCCGTGCCGATCGGTTCCCGTACGACCTCGTCGGCGAGGTCGTCGTACGGCGTCGGCTCGGCGTTGACGATGATCAGCCGTGCCCCGTGATCGGCGGCGACCCCCGCGAGCCCGGCGGCCGGCTGCACCTGGAGGCTGCTCCCGACCGCGATGAACACCTGACAGGCCTTGGTGATCGCGACCGCCTCGCCGAGGACGACCGGGTCGAGGCGCTCGCCGAACATGACGGTCGCCGACTTGAGGATGCCGCCGCACTCCAGGCACGGCGGATCGTCCTCGCCGGCCTCGACGCGCGCGAGAGCGTCCTCCATCGGCGCCCGCGCGTGGCACTCGGTGCACACCACGGCCCGCGCGGTGCCGTGCAGTTCGAGCACCTTGCGCGCCGGCATGCCCGCCAGCTGGTGCAGCCCGTCCACGTTCTGCGTGATCACCCGCACCGGTACCCCGGACCGCTCCAGCTCGGCCACCGCCCGGTGCGCCGCGTTCGGCTCGGCCTCCAGCGCCCGGTTCCCGCGCCGCATCTGCCACGAGCGGCGCCGGATCTCCGGATCACCCATGTAGTACTCGTAGGTGACGAGCTTCTCGGCCTCGGGATCCCGCCGCCACAGCCCCTGAGGACCGCGGTAGTCGGGGATTCCGGAGTCCGTGCTGATACCGGCGCCGCTCAGAATGGCGACGAGGGGCCTGTTCATGGGACCGAGGGTAGGTCGGGCCGGGGAGCGGGTCGAACGGATATCGCGGGCGGGCGAGCGTCCGGTCAGCCCACCCGGTGGCCGTTCTCCAGCTCCACCGTGCCCCCGCCGTCCGCCAGGACGTCGAGGGCGGCCAGGACCCGTCGGCCCAGGGCACCCGGCAGGTGGTCGGCCAGTTCCTCGCACGGCACCAGGCGCCAGGACAGCAGTTCCTCCTCCTGGAGGCGGATCGACTTGAGCGCGCTCTCGTCGAGGACGCCGCCGTCGTACAGATAGGCCACCAGCGGGGGCCGCGCCGTCCCGTGCACCCAGTCGACCGCGAGCAGCCGGCCCAGGCCGACGTCCAGTCCGATCTCCTCGGCGGTCTCCCGGCGCGCACCCTGCCGCGGGGTCTCCCCGTCGTCCGACTCGACGGTGCCGCCCGGCAGGGCCCAGCCCTCCCGGTAGTTCGGTTCGACGAGCAGCACCCGTCCCTCGGCGTCGCGGAACAGGGCGGCTGCCCCGGCGAGGATGCGGGGCAGACCCGCGATGTACGTGGCGAAGTCCGGAGTGGTCATGCCCGAAGGGTAACCAGCCTGCGCCGCCGGCCCCCGGACTCACCTGCGCGAAGTGCGGGCTCAGTCACGTGAGTTCGGGCACCGGCCCGGGGGCTCAGGGGTTCAGGAACCGTTCCCGGCCTCGGCGACAGCGACCGTGCGGGACGCGAGCTCACTGATCCGCACCCCGTCGAAGCCGAACACCGCACTGCGCACGGTGTCCTCCAGAGGGTCCTTCCACTGCTCCGGGACCGCGTCCGCCCCGCACAGGACCCCGGCGACCGAGCCCGCCGTCGCGCCGTTCGAGTCGGTGTCCAGGCCGCCGCGGACGGTCAGTGTGATGGTGCGGGTGAAGTCCCCGTCGCCGTAGAGCAGCCCCGCCGTGAGGACCGCGGCGTTCGGGACGGTGTGGATCCAGCCGAGGCCCGCGGTCTCCTCGGCGACCGTGCTGAGCGTGTCCTCCCAGGTCATCCGGGTCTCGTGGAGCGTCAGCACCCGGCGCACCGTGCGGGCGAGGCGGCTGCTCGCGGGGATCACCGTCAGCGCCGTGTCCAGTGCGTGCCGCACGGTCGGTGCCGTGAACGCCGCCGAGACCAGCGCGGCCGCCCACATCGCCCCGTACACGCCGTTGCCCGTGTGCGACAGGACGGCGTCCCGGCGGGCCAGGGAGGCCGCGCGGCGCGGCAGGCCCGGGCAGGTCCAGCCGTAGACGTCGGCGCGGATGAGTGCCCCGATCCACTCCTGGTACGGATTGTCGTAGGTGGCCGTCAGCGGCGGTTTCAGCCCGTTCGCGAGATTGCGGTACGCGGCGCGCTCCGCCGTGAACGTCTGCAGATACGGCAGCCGCAGCAGCCACAGGTCGCCCACCTGCTCGGTGCTGAAGGAGAACCCGTGGGTCTCCAGCAGGTCCAGCCCGAGGATCGCGTAGTCCACGTCGTCGTCACGGCAGCTGCCGTGGATACGGCCGCGCACGCACTGCCGCCACTCCGGGCGCAGCGCGAACTCCTCGCCGGTGCCGTCATCGGCCGGCTCGGGGAGGTAGTCGGTGAGCGGCAGGGCCGCGGCCTGCCGCAGATAGCGGTCGATGCGATCCCGCGTCCAGTGGTCGCCCTGCTCGACCGGCTTGCCGAGCATGTTGCCCGCGATCCGGCCCAGCCAGCCCCCGAGGACGCGGTCCGCGAGCTCAGTGCCCACAGGGGTCATAGCTCCGGTTTACCCAATTACGGGCGGCCACGCGCGGTGTTCGGCGAGGCTGGTGCCTCCGGGCGCCGGACGGCTCCGTCGCGTCGCCCGTCCCGGGCCGCCCGACGCCGCCGGGTGCCGGACCCCTCGCGGCGTGGACCGGGCCGTACGCCGTGATCCACGGATCGGACCGTCGCGGTCCACGGAGCGGGACGGTTCCGGCAGGTGGGCGGGGCATGACGGCGGGGGCTTCCTCCGGTTAAGGTCGCAGCGGCGCGACTGCCTTGACGTGAGCAAGGCCCGGAAAGCAAGGGGAATGCAAGGTGGCGGACGCTGCAGTGAATCGGACCCCGCGTGTGCTCATCGCCGCGGACAAGTTCAAGGGATCGCTGACGGCCGTGCAGGTCGCGGAACGGGTGACGGCCGGACTGCGCCGGGTCGCGCCGCGCGCCGAGGTCGAGGCGCTGCCCGTGGCCGACGGAGGCGACGGGACCGTGGACGCGGCGGTCGCGGCCGGGTTCGAGCGGCGTGAGCTGCGTGTCGCGGGGCCGCTCGGCGACGAGGTGACCGCGGCCTACGCGCTGCGCGGAGACACCGCGGTGGTCGAGATGGCCGAGGCGAGCGGGCTGCAGCGGTTGCCCGCCGGGGTCTTCGCGCCGCTCACCGCGTCGACGTACGGCTCGGGCGAGCTGCTGCGCGCCGCGCTGGACGCCGGTGCGCGCACCCTCGTGTTCGGCGTCGGGGGCAGCGCCACGACGGACGGCGGCGCGGGCATGCTGGCCGCGCTGGGAGCGCGCTTCCTGGACGCGGACGGCGAGCCGGTCGCACCCGGCGGTGCGGCGCTGCGCGACGTGGCGAGCGCGGACCTCTCCGCGCTGGACGCCCGGCTGTCCTCGGTCGACTTCGTGCTCGCCAGTGACGTGGACAACCCGCTGACGGGTCCCAAGGGCGCCCCGGCCGTCTACGGCCCCCAGAAGGGCGCGAGCCCCGACGACGTGGCCGCCCTCGACGCCGCGCTCGCCCACTTCGCCACGGTCCTGGAGCAGGCGATCGGTGCCCGGGCCGCCGAGTACGCGGCCGCACCCGGCGCCGGTGCGGCGGGCGGCATCGGGTACGGGGCGCTCGTCCTCGGGGCCCGCTTCCGCCCCGGCATCGAGGTCATGCTCGACGTCCTCGGCTTCGCACCGGCCCTCGACCGCGCCGACCTCGTCGTCACCGGTGAGGGCTCGCTCGACGAACAGACCCTGCACGGCAAGGCCCCGGCAGGCGTCGCCGCCGCCGCACGCGCGGCGGGCAAGGAGGTCGTCGCGGTCTGCGGGCGCCTCGCCCTTCCCCCCGAGGCGCTCGGACAGGCCGGCATCAGGCGGGCGTACCCGCTGACGGAGGTCGAGCCCGACGTCGCGAAGTGCATCGCGGACGCCGGTCCCATCCTGGAACGGGTCGCGGAGAACATCGGGCGGGACTTCCTCGGCTGAGACGCCGTGCCCGGCCGCGGCCGGGGGGTGACCTCTCCGAGACGGCGGGGCCCCCACCACCCGGGCAGTGCTCCCTGGGTACGGGCGCGGCCGGAGGGGCGGGATCCGTGGTGCGGGGGCGGCGCTCGCCCCGGCCGGAGGGCTCCGTGCCGCCTCAGGCCGCCGCCCCGCCCCCGGCCAGCCGGTACGCGTCCAGCGCCAGCGTCATCTCGATCAGGTCCCGGGGCCGGGCCAGGGACCTCGACGTCAGCTGTTCCAGCCGCCGCAGCCGGTTGAAGACCGTGTTGCGGTGGCAGTACAGCTGCCCTGCCGCACGGCCCGCGGAGCCTTCGCAGGCCAGCCACACGTCGAGCGTCTCCAGCAGCACCGCCCGGTCCGCCGGGTCCAGCGTCAGCAGCTCGCCGAACACGTCCGACACGAGCTGCCCCGCCAGCTCCGGCTGGCTCACCACCAGCGCCGTCGGCATCCGCCGGTCGAGGCGTACGACATGTGTCGCGTCCGGCGGACAGGTGCGTAACGCCAGCTCGGCCATCCGCCGCGCCCGGCCCAGCTCGGCGAGGCCCGACACCACCGGACTGATGCCGCCCGGCCCCGCACGGCGTCCGTCCAGCAGCTGCGCCACGGCGTCCAGGCCCTGCCCCGGGCCCAGCGCGACCACACCTACCTCGCAGTCCGTCCGCATCCGCCAGATGAAACGCAGCCCCGCTCCCCGCATGGGCCGGGGGAACGCGTCCCGTCCGTCGCGGCGGTCGGGCCGCAGCACCACCACGGCGTACGGCCCCTGCTCCGGCAGGTCGAGCCCCGCGGCGGCCCGCGCCGCCAGCCCGGGTGCCTCCTTGCCTTCGAGCAGGGCGTCGAGCAGGGCCTGCAACTGCTCGTCGGTGCGGCGCCGCAGCTCCTTCTCGGTCGCGAGGTAGGCCTCGGAGGCGATGGCGGCCTGCGCGTCCACGGCCGCCCACACCATCGTCGCGGACCGCATCAGCACCGCGAGCCGTTCCGGTTCCCGGCCGGCAGCACCCTCCAGCAGGGCGTCCCACACGAGATAGCCCGCGGCACGGTAGGCGTGGACCAGGAGTTCCAGAGGAAGTCCCTGCTGGGCGCGGCGGCGCCCCGCGTCCTCGGCGTGCTCCAGATCGCGGCGCGGGGAGTCCCGCGGTGCCGAGATCGTCTGGATGCCGATACGCATCGCCGTCTCCGCCTCCTGCCACTGCTGGTCGTACGGCAGCACCTGCCCGTAGACCGGTGAGTGCTCGGCGAGCTGACGCAGGTGCTCGTCGACGAGCTCGGGCAGTCGCTCCAGCAGCGCCGTACAGGACTCCCCGAGCAGTTTCCAGTCATGACCGGTCCGCGGTCTGCGCCGTCCCATGGCCGGAGGATGCCACTGCGGCACCCTGCCGGACAGGCCCCTGACACGCGGTGTTGTGCGCGCGCACAACCGGCCGACGTCACCTCTGGGCTCCCGCCGCGTTTCGTCCGCACCCCGTGGACGGGCGTCCCCGCCGGTGCTGAGGTGAGCGCCACACCGAGCGAGGAAAGGGAGGTGCCATGGGCGGATCCGCTCTGCTCGTGCGGGATCTGTCGGTCGGATACGGCCCCGTGCGCGCGTTGCGCCAGGTGTCGCTGGAGGTGCCCGAAGGCGCCGTGGTGGCGGTTCTCGGCAGCAACGGCGCGGGAAAGTCGACGCTGCTGCGGGCGGTGTGCCGGACCCTCTCCTTCCACGGGGGAGCGGTGACCGGCGGCACGGTCTCGCTGGGCGGGCGCCCATTGGACCGGCTGCCCCCGGAACGCGTGGTCGCCGCCGGCGTGTCCCAAGTCCCGGAGGGGCGACGGGTGTTCGCCCGGATGACGGTCGCGGACAATCTGCGTGCCGGCGCGCTCGGCGGCTCGGGCGGCCGGGCGGAGCGGGCCCGCGCCCTGCGCCGTGTGCACGACCTCTTCCCCGTCCTCGCCGACCGGGCCCAGCAGCGGGCGGGACTGCTCTCGGGCGGCGAACAGCAGATGCTCGCGGTCGGCCGGGCCCTCATGGGCTCCCCGAAGGTGCTGCTCCTCGACGAGCCGTCGCTCGGGCTCGCCCCGCTGATGGCCGCGCGGATCGCGGACACCGTGCGGGAGATCAACGAACAGGGCACCTCCGTCCTGCTCGTCGAGCAGAACGCCGCGCTCGCCCTGCGGCTGGCCTCCCGCGCCTACGTCCTGGAGGTGGGGGAGGTGACCCTCTCCGGCCCCGCGGACACGCTCGCCGCCTCCGACGAGGTGCGCCGCCGCTATCTGGGCGTGACCGACGAGGACGCGGCGGCCGACGTGTCCCGAGCGGGCGGCCTGCCGGCCCTGTCCCGCTGGAAGGGGTGAACAGCACCAGTGGAAACACCTGAAACAGCCGCAACACCCGGCCCCGCCAAGGACCGGCCCTCCTCCGACGTCGCCGTGCCGGGCGACGCGGCCGAAGCTCCCGCACCCGTGCACGGCACGATCGCCGACGTCCCCCCGCTGCACGTCAGGGACGTCACCGTCCGGTTCGCCGGGCTGACCGCGCTGGACGCGGTCGGCTTCACGGTGCGGCCCGGGACGGTGCACGCCCTCATCGGTCCCAACGGCGCCGGGAAGTCCACGTGCTTCAACGTGCTCTCCGGTGTCTGCCGGCCCGCGTCCGGCAGCGTCCGCTTCGGCGACCACGAGCTCACCGGTCTGCCGCCCCACCGCATCGCGGAACTGGGCGTGGCCCGGATCTTCCAGAATCTCGCCCTGCCGCCGCACGCCACCGTCGAGGACTCCCTGCTGCTCGGCCGCCACCGGCTGACCCGCACCGGTTTCCTCGCCGCCGGGCTGCGGCTGCCCGCGGCGGCGCGCGAGGAACGGCGACACCGCGAACGTGTCCGCGAGATCGCCGCGTTCGTGGGCCTGGAGGACTGCCTCGACCGGCGCGCCGGATCACTGCCGTACGGGCAGCAGAAGCTCGCCGAACTCGCCCGGGCGCTGTGCATGGAGCCCCGGATCCTGCTCCTGGACGAACCCGTCGCCGGGATGACCGCCGACGAACGGCGCCGCACCGCCGCGGTCGTCGCGGGGGTCCGCGACAGCCTCGGCATCTCGATCCTGTTGGTGGAACACGACATGGGGGTGGTGATGCGGCTCGCGGACGCGGTGACCGTACTCGACTTCGGGCGCCGGATCGCCGACGGCGCACCCGACGACGTACAGAACGATCCGGCGGTGGTGCGCGCCTATCTGGGCGAGCGCGCCGACGAGGAGGAGAGCACCTCATGAGCACCTTCGCCGAACTCCTGCTCAACGGCATTTCGCTGGGCTCCGTCTACGCACTCATCGCCCTCGGCTTCGTCGTCATCTTCCGGGCCACCGAGGTCGTGAACTTCGCCCACGCCTCGCTGCTCCTCGCCGGCGGATACGTCACCGCGACCCTCCACGACGACATCGGCTTCTGGCCGGCTCTCCTCGTCGGCATCGCCGGCGCCGCGGCGGTGGGGGCCGCCGTGGAGTTCCTGGTGATGCGTCGTTACCGGGGCTCCGACCACAGCGTCCTCGCCATCGTCACGATCGGCGTCGACATCCTGCTCACCACCGAGCTGACCCGGCGCATCGGCACGGACGTGCTGGCGCTCGGCGACCCGTGGGGCGACTCCGTGCTCACCGTCGGGCCGGTCTCGCTCGCCCACACACGGATCGCCGCGTTCGTCGCCGCCGCCCTCCTCATCACCGCCTTCCTGCTGGTCTTCCGGTACACGTCCTGGGGCGTGGCGATGCGTGCGGCGGCGGAGAGCCCGGAGACCGCGGCGCTGATGGGTGTGCGGCTGGGCCGGGTGTCGCTCGGCGCGTGGGCGGTGGCCGGGGGACTCGCCGCCGTCGCCGCGCTGTTCCTGACCGTCTTCCCCACTCCGGGACTGGAACGGGCCACCTCCCTCGCCGCGCTGAAGGCGTTCCCCGCGGCGATCCTCGGCGGCCTCGACTCGACGACGGGCGCGCTGGTCGGCGGGCTGCTCGTCGGCATCACCGAGTCCCTCGCCACCGGCTACCAGAGCGACCTCACCTTCCTCGGACGCGGCCTCGGCGACCTCGCGCCCTACCTGGTCATGGTCGCGATCCTGCTCATCCGGCCCGCCGGGCTGTTCGGCACCAAGGAGCTCGCCCGTGTCTGACGTCCTCGCCCGTGACGAGGCGACCGGCACCACCCGGCCCGCCCGTCTCCGCACCCTCCGGCTGCCCGGTGTCCGGACCTGGGTCCGGGTGGCCGGTGCGGTCCTGCTGCTGGCGCTGCCCTTCTACCTCGACCGCTTCTGGCTCCAGGCCGGGCTGTTCGCGATGGCCGCGGCCATCGGCGCGATCGGCCTCAATCTCCTCACCGGCGCGACCGGGCAGCTCTCCATGGGGCATGCCTTCTTCCTCGCGGTCGGCGCCTACGGCTACTGCGTGTTCGCCGCCGACGGGGGCGACGGGCTGACCGGACTGGGACTGCCGAGCTGGCTGGCGGCGGTGCTGGCCGTACTGGTCGCGGGTGTCGCCGGAGGCCTGTTCAGCCCGATCGCGGGCCGGCTGCGCGGCGCCTACCTCGGCATCGCCACACTGGCGCTGATCTTCATCGGCCAGCACGTGCTGTTCAACGCGCGTGACCTGACGGGCGGCTTCAACGGGCGCGACGTACCCCCGCTCAGCCTGTTCGGCCTCACCTTCGACGACCGGGAGGTCGTCGTCGCCGCCGTGCCGTTCGGCTCCGCCGAGAAGCTCTGGTACGCGGGGCTGGTGCTGCTGCTGGGCTGCGCCCTCTTCGCCCGCGGGGTGCTGCGCGGCCGGCCCGGCCGCGCCATGAACGCGATCCGCGACCACCGGATCGCCGCCGGGGTGATGGGGGTGCCGGTCGCCCGCTACCGCGCCGCCGTCTTCGTCCTGTCGTCGATGTACGCGGGTCTGGCGGGGGTCCTGCTCGCCCTGGTCTTCCAGCGGACCGTGCCCGACTACTTCGGGATCACGCTCTCGCTCGACTACCTCGCCATGATCGTCATCGGCGGGCTCGGATCGGTGGCCGGGGCGGTGGTCGGGGCCGTCTTCGTCTCGCTGCTGCCGCAGCTGCTGACCCGCTACAGCGATGCGCTGCCCCTGGTCTCGGATCCCGGGACGGGCGGAATCGCACCGGGTGAGGCAGCCCGGTACCTGTACGGCGCCGCCGTCGTGGCGGTGGTGCTCTTCCTGCCGGGCGGCCTGGTCAGGCTGGCCGCCCGGCGCCGCGTCAGTCCCGGTTCAGGGGCCACTCCAGGGGAGGAACGATGAGAACGACACATACGGCCAGGGTGGCCGCCGGGGCGCTGGCGGCACTGCTCGTGCTGGCCGGCTGCAGCTCCAAGGCCAAGGACGACGACGGAGACAAGCAGTCGGCGGGCGGCGTGAAGACCGGTGACGGCATCTCCGGGAAGACGATCTCGCTCGGGGTGCTCACCGACATGACCGGGGTGTACGCGACCCTCGGCAAGAGCGTCACCCAGGCCCAGCAGCTCTATGTGAAGCAGGTGAACGCGAGCGGCGGGGTCTGCGGCTACAAGCTCTCCCTCACGGTCCGCGACCACGGGTACGACCCGCAGAAGGCCGTCTCCGGGTACACCGAACTGGCGCCCAAGGTGCTCGGCTTCACGCAGTTCATCGGCTCGCCGTTCGTCGCCGCGGTCAAGCAGCGCATCGACGGACAGGACAAGGGGCTGGTCCTGCCACAGGCCTGGTCCGCCCACCTGCTCGGCAGCCCGTACATCCGCGTCATCGGCTCCACGTACGACATCGAGACCATCAACGCCATCGACTTCCTGATGAAGGAGAAGGGCCTCAAGAAGGGCGACAAGATCGGCCACGTGTACTTCGAGGGCGACTACGGCGAGAACGCGCTGGCCGGCTCGAAGTACATGGCGAAGAAGGCGGGGCTCCAGGTCGTCGAGCAGAAGATCAAACCGACGGACAACGACATGACCGCTCAGGTCGCGGCGCTGAAGCAGGCGAAGGTGAAGGCCATCGTGATCAGCGCCGGACCGCGGCAGGCGGCCTCCCTGGTCGGTGTCGCGGCGGCCGGCAAGTTCCCCGTGCCGATCATCGGCAACAACTCGGCCTTCGCCCCGCAGCTGCTCGCCACCCAGGCGGGTCCCGCCCTGACGGCGAACTACTACGTGGCCTCGCCGTCGCTGCCGATCGGGGCCGACACCCCCCAGGCCAAGAAGCTGGTCGCGGACTACAAGGCCGCCTATCCGAAGGACTCCCTCGACAACGGCGTGGTGGCCGGCTGGACCGCCGCCGCCGCGTTCGGCGAGGCCCTGAAGAAGGCCTGTGCGGCCAAGGACCTCACCCGTGAGGGCGTCGACAAGGCCCTGCTGACCATCAACGCCTTCGACCCGGGCTTCGGCATCACGCAGGACTTCAGCGACCCGAAGTCCGCGTCCTCCAAGCAGAGCGTGATCCTGCGGCCGGACAAGAGCGCGGTGGGCGGCATGAAGGTGGTCCGCGAGGCCGAGGCCTCGTCCGCGGCGGAGGGCTACACGCCCGGCTCGTGACACCCCGCCCCACGCAAGCGAAGGGCCCCGAACCATCCGGTTCGGGGCCCTTCGGCGACGTACGGGTGTTACGGCAGCTGCGCCGCGCGTGCCTCGCGACGGTTGTCCCGGAAGTTGTTCACCCTCCGGGCCGTGGCGAAGAGCGGGATGACCGCACCCATGACCAGCTGCAGCGCGCAGCCCGTCTGGAGGAGCAGCTGGCCGCTCGGGGCGTCGAACGCCCAGGCCGCCAGGAGACCCATGCTGAGCACGATCCAGGAGAGCATCGCGACCGCGAGGCGGCCCCGCGGCTTCGGGTACTCGACCCGGCTCACCATCAGCCAGGCGGTGCCGATGATCGCCATGAGCGTGGCGACGAACGGCAGCTCCAGCAGCACGATGGAGACCACGGTCAGCGCGCCGAACGGCGAGGGCATGCCCTGGAAGGTGCCGTCCTTCACCGTGACGCAGGAGAACCGCGCGAGGCGGAGGACGACCGCAAGCAGGACCACGATGGCCCCCACCGCCGCCACCCGCTGGTGCGCGTCGTCCGCGACCATGCCGTAGACGAGCACGAAGTACGCCGGTGCGAGTCCGAAGCTGATCAGGTCGGACAGGTTGTCCAGTTCCGCGCCCATGGGGGAGGAGCGCAGCTTGCGGGCGACCAGACCGTCGAAGAGGTCGAAGACCGCGGCGCACAGCATCAGGATGACGGCCGTGGCGGCGCTGTGGCGCGCCATGCCTGTCTCCTGGCTGCCCGTGAGGTGCGGGATCAGGATGCCGGTGGTGGTGAAGTACACCGCCATGAAGCCGCACGTGGCGTTGCCGAGGGTGAGGGTGTCCGCTATTGAGAGGCGGAGCGAGAGCGGCATCTCCTCCTCGTCGTCCACGTCCTCGGCCTCCGGCACCCAGCCGGCCTGTGTCTCAGGATCAATCACGGTCAATTCGAGTCACCCCAGCCACGGTCTTCTGACCGACCTCCACATCGACCTCGACACCTTCGGGGAGGTAGATGTCGACGCGCGAGCCGAAGCGGATCAGGCCGATCCGCTCGCCCTGCTCGACCTTGGTGCCCTGAGGGATGTAGGGGACGATGCGACGGGCCACCGCGCCGGCGATCTGGATCATCTCGATGTCACCGAGCTCGGTGTCGAAGTGCCAGACGACGCGTTCGTTGTTCTCGCTCTCCTTGTTGAACGCCGGAACGAACCCGCCGGGGACGTGCTCGACCGACGTCACCGTGCCGGACAGCGGCGCGCGGTTGACGTGGACGTTGAGCGGGCTCATGAAGATCGCGACGCGGGTGCGCCCGTCCTTCCACGGCATGATGCTCTGCACCACACCGTCGGCGGGCGAGATGACGCGGCCCTGGGTGATCTCGCGCTCGGGGTCGCGGAAGAACCACAGCATGCCGGCCGCGAGCGCGGTGGCGGGTACGGCCACGGCCTTGGCGGCGCCGGAGCGGCGCGCGCGGGCCAGGCTGAGTGCTGCGGTGGCCACGGTCGGGAGGAGCCACGGCGATGCTCCGCGCGCGAGGCGGACCCGGCCGCGTTGTGCAGAGGTTTGGCTGTGGGGCATGGATGACCTTCGTAGCGGATGATGCCGCGCTGGAACGGGGGACGGCGGCTTTCCGGCGATCGTACCGGTCGCGGGCCGCAACTGGGCAAGCCAGGAAGCCGAGTCGGCGGCCGAAGAGTGTTGACGGGGTGTGATCTTCTTCGCGAAGAAAACACCCCGAATCACGACATCTAGCCCTGGAGTCGATACTCTTCGAGCAACCTGCGCCCGATGATCATTTTCTGGATTTCGGCGGTACCTTCACCGATCAGCAGCATCGGGGCCTCGCGGTAGAGGCGCTCGATCTCGTACTCCTTGGAGAAGCCGTAGCCGCCGTGGATCCGGAAGGCATCCTCCACGACCTCCTTGCAGTACTCGGAGGCGAGGTACTTCGCCATCCCTGCTTCGAGGTCGTTTCGTTCCCCGGAGTCCTTTTTGCGTGCCGCGTTCACCATCATGGCATGGGCCGCCTCGACCTTGGTAGCCATCTCGGCCAGCTTGAACTGGATGGCCTGGTGCTGGGCGATCGCCTTGCCGAAAGTGTGACGCTGCTGGGCATAGGAGACACCCAGCTCGAAGGCGCGCTGGGCGACGCCGCAGCCACGGGCCGCGACGTTGACGCGCCCGACCTCGACTCCGTCCATCATTTGGTAAAACCCTCGGCCGGTCGTCCCGCCGAGTACACGATTGGCCGGAATGCGCAGTCCGTCCATGATGAGCTCGGTCGTGTCGACACCCTTGTAGCCCATCTTGTCGATCTTCCCGGGAATGGTCAGGCCGGGACGGACCTCGCCGAAGCCGGGCTCCTTCTCCACCAGGAACGTCGTCATCGACTTGTGGGGCGCGGTGCCCTCGGGGTGTCCTTCGTCACTTCGGACGAGGACGGCCACCAGGGTCGACGAGCCACCGTTCGTCAGCCACATCTTCTGACCGTTCAGGACGTACTCGTCGCCGTCCTTGACCGCCTTCGACGTGATCGCCGAGACGTCCGAGCCGAGACCCGGCTCCGACATCGAGAACGCGCCGCGCACCTCGCCCAGCGCCATCCGCGGCAGGAAGTGGTCCTTCTGCTCCTGCGTGCCGTGCTGCTTGAGCATGTACGCCACGATGAAGTGCGTGTTGATGATGCCGGACACCGACATCCAGCCGCGGGCGATCTCCTCCACGCACAGCGCGTACGTGAGCAAGGACTCGCCCAGGCCGCCGTACTCCTCCGGGATCATCAGGCCGAACAGGCCCAGTTCCTTGAGGCCGTCGACGATCTGCTGCGGGTACTCGTCGCGGTGCTCCAGCTCGGTGGCGACCGGAATGATCTCCTTGTCCACGAAGTCGCGGACGGTGGAGAGGATCTCCTGCTGGATGTCGGTCAGACCGGCGGTCTGGGCGAGTCGCGCCATGGCTACTTCTCCGTCTGCTTCAGCTCCGGGCGGCCGGGCTGCTCGCCGCCGCGCTCCTTGATGTACGTCTCGGTGGGGACCATCACCTTGCGGCGGAACACGCAGACCAGCGTGCCGTCCTGCTTGTAGCCCTTCGTCTCGACGTAGACGATCCCGCGGTCCGACTTGGACCGGGAGGGCGTCTTGTCCAGGACCGTCGTCTCGCCGTAGATCGTGTCGCCGTGGAAGGTCGGCGCCACGTGCCGCAGCGACTCGATCTCCAGGTTGGCGATCGCCTTGCCCGACACGTCCGGCACGGACATGCCGAGGAGCAGCGAGTAGATGTAGTTGCCCACGACGACGTTCTTCCCGAAATCCGTCGTCTTCTCCGCATAGTTCGTGTCCATGTGGAGCGGGTGGTGGTTCATGGTCAGCAGACAGAAGAGGTGGTCGTCGTACTCCGTGACCGTCTTCCCGGGCCAGTGCTTGTAGACCGCGCCGACCTCAAACTCTTCGTAGGTGCGTCCGAACTGCATGGTGCTCAGGCCTCCGGGGCTTCGAACTTGCTGGTGCGCTGCATGCCGGCGGCCCGGCCCTTGCCCGAGATGACCAGGGCCATCTTGCGGCTGGCCTCGTCGATCATCTCGTCGCCGAGCATCGCGGAGCCCTTCTTGCCGCCCGCCTCGGACGTGTAGTAGTCGTACGCGTCCAGGATCAGCTCGGCGTGGTCGAAGTCCTCCTGGGAGGGCGAGAAGATCTCGTTGGACGCCTCGACCTGGCCCGGGTGCAGTACCCACTTGCCGTCGAAGCCGAGCGCGGCGGCGCGCTGGGCGACCTCGCGGTAGCCGTCGATGTTCCGGATCTGCAGGTAGGGGCCGTCGATCGCCTGGAGGTTGTTGGCGCGGGCGGCCATCAGGATCTTCATCAGGATGTAGTGGTAGGCGTCCGCCGGGTAGCCGGGCGGCTGCTCACCCACGACGAGCGACTTCATGTTGATGGACGCCATGAAGTCGGCCGGGCCGAAGATGATGGTCTCGACGCGCTGGGAGGCCGTCGCGATCTCGTTGACGTTGTTCAGGCCCTGGGCGTTCTCGATCTGCGCCTCGATGCCGATCTTGCCGACCTCGAAGCCCATCGTCTTCTCGATCTGCGTCAGCAGCAGGTCCAGCGCCACGACCTGCTGGGCGTCCTGGACCTTCGGCAGCATGATGCAGTCGAGGTTCTGGCCCGCGCCCTCCACGACGGTCACGACGTCGCGGTACGTCCACTCGGTGGTCCAGTCGTTGACGCGCACGACCCGCGTCTTGCCGGTCCAGTCGCCCTCGTTGAGGAACTTCACGATGGTGTGCCGTGCCCCGGGCTTGGCCAGCGGCGCGCACGCGTCCTCCAGGTCGAGGAAGACCTGGTCCGCGGGGAGGCCCTGGGCCTTCTCCAGGAAACGCGGGTTGCTCCCCGGTACCGCGAGGCAGGAGCGACGCGGACGCAGACGGTTGACGGGCGTGGTCATGCGGGGACCTCCAGGGGGTCGAGCTTGTTCGCTTTCCGGATCTCGTCGACGATACGGCCGATGATTCCGGTGATGTCGAAGTCCTTCGGTGTGAAGACCGCGGCCACTCCTGCGGCCCGCAGCTGCTCGGCGTCGGCGTTCGGGATGATCCCGCCCGCGATCACCGGGATGTCCGCGGCGCCGGCCTCGCGCAGCCTCTCCAGCACGTCCGGCACCAGCTGGGCGTGCGAGCCGGACAGGATGGACAGCCCGACACCGTGCACGTCCTCCGCGACCGCGGCGTCCACTATCTGTTCGGGCGTCAGCCGGATGCCCTGGTAGACCACCTCGAAGCCGGCGTCGCGGGCCCGCACGGCGATCTGCTCGGCGCCGTTGGAGTGTCCGTCCAGGCCCGGCTTGCCGACCAGGAAGCGGAGCTTGCCGACACCGAGGTCCCGTGCCGTCAGTTCCACCTTGCGGCGGACCTGGGCGAGCGCGGTGCCCTCCTCGGCGGTGACCGCGACGGGCGCGGAGGAGACACCGGTCGGCGCGCGGAACTCGCCGAACACCTCGCGCAGGGCCCCGGCCCACTCGCCGGTGGTGACCCCGGCGCGGGCGCACTCCAGGGTGGCCTCCATGAGGTTGTCGGTGCCCTTGGCGGCCTCCTTCAGCCGCTCCAGCGCCTTGCACGGGCGCGGGTGGTTGAACGGAGGCTGGTAGCGCGTGTCGCGCCAGTTCTCCAGGGCGCCGATCACCCGGGCCTCGACGGCCGGGTCGACCGTCTGGATGGCGGCGTCCAGGTCGGCCGTGAGCGGGTTCGGCTCGGTGGACTCGAAGATGTTGACGCCGACGATCTTCTCCTGGCCGGACTCGATACGGCCGCGGCGCTCGGCGTGCGAGGAGACGAGCTGCGACTTCAGGTAGCCCGACTCGACGGCGGCCATGGCACCGCCCATCTCCTGGATGCGGTCGATCTCGGCCAGCGACTCCTCGACGAGGGCCGACACCTTGGCCTCGATGACGTGCGAACCCTCGAAGATGTCCTCGTACTCCAGCAGGTCGCTCTCGTGCGCGAGCACCTGCTGGATGCGCAGCGACCACTGCTGGTCCCAGGGCCGGGGCAGGCCCAGCGCCTCGTTCCAGGCGGGCAGCTGCACGGCACGCGCGCGTGCGTCCTTCGAGAGGGTCACGGCCAGCATCTCGAGCACGATCCGCTGGACGTTGTTCTCCGGCTGCGCCTCGGTCAGACCGAGGGAGTTGACCTGGACGCCGTACCGGAAACGCCGCTGCTTGGGGTTCTCGATGCCGTACCGCTCGCGGGTGATCCGGTCCCAGATGCGCCCGAACGCGCGCATCTTGCACATCTCCTCGACGAAGCGGACACCCGCGTTCACGAAGAAGGAGATGCGGGCCACGACGTCGCCCTTGCGGTCCTCGGCGATCTGGCCGGACGCGAACACCGCGTCCAGGACGGCGATCGCGGTGGACATCGCGTACGCGATCTCCTGGACCGGCGTGGCGCCCGCCTCCTGCAGGTGGTAGCTGCAGATGTTGATCGGGTTCCACTTCGGGATGTGGTTCACCGTGTAGGTGATCATGTCCGTCGTCAGACGGAGGGAGGGGCCCGGCGGGAAGACGTGCGTCCCCCGCGACAGGTACTCCTTCACGATGTCGTTCTGGGTCGTGCCCTGGAGCTTGGTGATGTCCGCGCCCTGCTCCTCGGCGACGACCTGATAGAGCGCCAGCAGCCACATGGCCGTGGCGTTGATCGTCATCGAGGTGTTCATCTGCTCCAGGGGGATGTCCTGGAACAGACGGCGCATGTCACCGAGGTGGGAGACCGGGACCCCGACCCGGCCGACCTCGCCGCGGGCGAGGATGTGGTCGGGGTCGTAACCGGTCTGCGTCGGAAGGTCGAACGCGACCGACAGGCCCGTCTGGCCCTTCGCGAGGTTGCGCCGGTACAGCTCGTTCGACGCCTCGGCGGTGGAGTGACCGGCGTACGTGCGCATCAGCCACGGCCGGTCCTTCTGACGCTCAGTCATCTGGGGACCTCAGACGTTCCGGAAGCGGTTGATGGCGTCGATGTGCTGGGCGCGCTTCTCGTGGTCGCGGACGCCCAGGCCCTCCTCGGGGGCGAGCGCCAGCACGCCGACCTTGCCCTGGTGGAGGTTGCGGTGCACGTCGTAGGCGGCCTGCCCGGTGTCCTCCAGGGAGTAGACCTTGGAGAGCGTCGGGTGGATCTTGCCCTTGGCGATCAGGCGGTTGGCCTCCCACGCCTCGCGGTAGTTGGCGAAGTGCGAGCCGATGATCCGCTTCAGCGACATCCACAGGTAGCGGTTGTCGTACTCGTGCATGTAGCCCGAGGTCGAGGCGCAGGTGGTGATGGTGCCGCCCTTGCGGGTGACGTAGACCGAGGCGCCGAAGGTCTCGCGGCCGGGGTGCTCGAAGACGATGTCGATGTCCTCGCCGCCGGTGAACTCGCGGATGCGCTTGCCGAAGCGCTTCCATTCCTTCGGGTCCTGGGTGCGCTCGTCCTTCCAGAACTTGTAGCCCTCGGCGCTGCGGTCGATGATCGCCTCGGCGCCCATCGAGCGGCAGATGTCCGCCTTCTGCTCGCTGGAGACGACACAGATCGGGTTGGCGCCGCCGGCCAGCGCGAACTGGGTGGCGTACGAGCCGAGCCCGCCGCTCGCGCCCCAGATCAGCACGTTGTCGCCCTGCTTCATGCCGGCGCCGTTGCGGGAGACCAGCTGCCGGTAGGCGGTGGAGTTCACCAGACCGGGAGCGGCGGCCTCCTCCCACGACAGGTGGTCGGGCTTCGGCATCAGCTGGTTGGACTTGACCAGGGCGATCTCGGCGAGTCCACCGAAGTTGGTCTCGAAGCCCCAGATGCGCTGCTCGGGGTCGAGCATCGTGTCGTTGTGGCCGTCCGAGGACTCCAGCTCGACCGACAGGCAGTGCGCGACGACCTCGTCGCCGGGGTGCCAGGCGTTCACGCCCGGGCCGGTGCGCAGGACGACGCCCGCGAGGTCGGAGCCGATGATGTGGTACGGCAGGTCGTGGCGCTTGGTGAGCTCGCTGAGCCGGCCGTAGCGCTCCAGGAAGCCGAAGGTCGACAGCGGCTCGAAGATCGAGGTCCACACGGAGTTGTAGTTGACCGAGGAGGCCATGACGGCCACCAGGGCCTCGCCCGGGCCGAGCTCCGGCACCGGCACGTTGTCCAGGTGGATCGACTTGCGGGGGTCCTTGTCGCGGGTGCTGAGCCCGGCGAACATCTCCGTCTCGTCCTTGTGCACGGTGATCGCACGGTACGACTCGGGGAGCGGCAGAGCGGCGAAGTCGTCAGACGTGGCCGTCTGAGACTGAATCGCGTCCAGGATTTCCTTCACTGTGTTGCCTCCGGCGATGAGCGTCCTGAGGGAAGACGCTGAGGGTTACGTCGGTGCTGCTGAGGGTGTGAGGGGTGCCGTCGGTTCGGCGGAGGTGGTGCTGTGGCGGCGCTTGGTCGGCGCAGGAGGTTGCCTGTGACGCAGGCGTCCGGGCGCGCAGCCTGGGGGGCTTGCGGGGACAGCCGGCGTACGAAAGGTCTCTGCACGCCGGCCGCCCGGACTCCTTCAACGTATGACACCGCGTGTCACCTGACAAGGCACTGAGTGCCAGAAGTTGGCCTCAGATGAAATCTTTACGTAACAAATGAGCGATGATCGATCAAAGCTACTGCCGAGTAGGTGGCTATGGGAGGTCTTGTCGTGGTCCGCCGGATGTCATGACGGGGGTGTCGGCCGGGTGCGTTCAGGGGCGCCGGGGGGAGTGCGCGCAACGGTGCGGCGAGGGCAGGTGAGGAGGCCGCTCGCGGGCGTCCGTGAGGAGGCGTGGGGCTCTCCTGCTGCTGGACGGCTGGTCGACTGCCGGGAGGGGCGGGGCGGACGCGCGCCCGGCTGTCGGCTCCGGACGGGGGCGCCGGGTGCGCGGGCCTGCCGGCCGTCGGGATCGGCGGGACCGGCGAAGGCCGGGACTCTCGCGGCCAGGGAGCCGGGGCATGGCGCGACCCGGGGTTGTGAAGCGGGGCCCGGGCCGGAGCGGTCACGGTTCGGAGGTGCGGGCCGCGCGGTACCGGCGCGGCCTGGGAGTGGCGCGGCCTTGGACCGGGGTCCGGGGCCCGTCCCGGAGTCCGGAGCGGCCGCGGTTCGGAGGTGCGGGCCCCGGTGCCGGCGCGGCCGGGGAGTTGCGCGGTCTCGGGCCGGGGTCCGGGGTCGTCACGGCTCCGAGGTGCGCGCCGCGGTGTCGGCGCGGCGCGCGGACGCAGCGGCTACGGACGCTCCTTGAGCGCCTGCTCGATCGTGCGCATGACCTGGTCGAGCGGGGCGTCGACGCGGGCGACGGTCACCAGCACGTCGCCTTCCGTGAAGGAGGAGGCGGGTGCCGGCCGGGGGGTGGTCTCCCGCCCGGCGCCGATCCCGTTGCCGAACGTCTTCCGCACGATCGCGAAGGCGTGGTCGAGCTGTGCCTCCACGTCGCCCTGGCCGCCCGCCCGCAGCCAGCGCCGCAGCACGTGGTTGTGGGCGGTCACGACGGCGGACGCGGCCACCTCGGCCAGCAGCGGGTCGTCATTCGCGTCGTCGTCGTGCGCGTGCTCGTCGAAGTGGCCCAGCAGATAGCGGGTGAAGAGTCGCTCGTAGCGGGCCACCGATGCGATCTCGGCCTCGCGCAGGGTGGGTACCTCGCGCGTGAGCTTGTAGCGGGCGACCGAGATCTCGGGCCGCGCCGCGTACATCTTCATGACTTCCTTGATGCCCCGGCACACGGTGTCGAGCGGGTGC
This sequence comes from Streptomyces sp. NPDC025784, assembly GCF_055558435.1. Lineage (NCBI taxonomy): Bacteria > Bacillati > Actinomycetota > Actinomycetes > Kitasatosporales > Streptomycetaceae > Streptomyces > Streptomyces sp. NPDC025784. Next base: position 694,158 of record NZ_JBVHMN010000002.1, on the reverse strand, counting down.
TCGTGCGCGGGAGCCGCGTTGAGCACGGCCTCGGCCCGGATCAGCGTGTCGTCGTGGTCGGGGAAGATCGCCTCTTCCTTGGAGCGGAAATGGCGGAAGAAGGTCCGGCGGGCCACTCCGGCCTGGGCCGCGATCTCGTCGACGGTGGTCGCCTCGTACCCCTTCGTCGCGAACAGCTCCATGGCCGCGGCCGCCAGTTCCCGGCGCATCTTGAGGCGTTGAGCGGCCGCGCGACTGCCGGCGGCACTTTCCGGTGCGTCGGACGTGGCTGGTGTACGTGAGGACTTGGCGGGCTGGGACATGACCCGAACGTACTGCATGTGCGCAGGAGAGCGCGCATGTCCGGGGATCCCCCCGCCCTCCTGGGGCGGGGGGTGTCCGGCCGGGTCGAGCAGTCCGCCCCAGTCGGGGCTCTCCGCGAACCAGTCGCCCGTACGCTCAGCGCCGGGCATATTCGCGGAAGCCGCGGCCGGTCTTGCGGCCGAGGCAGCCCGCGGCCACCAGGTGTTCGAGGAGTGGCGCGGGGGCCAGGCCGGGGTCGCGGAACTCGCGGTGCAGGACCTTCTCGATGGCGAGCGAGACGTCCAGGCCGACCACGTCCAGCAGCTCGAAGGGCCCCATCGGGTAGCCACCGCCCAGCTTCATCGCGGCGTCGATGTCGTCGAGCGTCGCGTAGTGCTCCTCGACCATCTTGATCGCGTTGTTCAGGTACGGGAACAGCAGGGCGTTCACGATGAATCCCGCGCGGTCACCGCAGTCCACCGGGTGCTTGCGGACCTTCGCGCAGACCTCGCGCACGGTGGCGTGCACGTCGTCGGCGGTGAGCACGGTGCGCACGACCTCGACGAGCTTCATCGCCGGGGCCGGGTTGAAGAAGTGCATGCCGATCACGTCCTGCGGGCGTGAGGTGGCGCGGGCGCAGGCCACGACGGGCAGCGACGACGTGGTGGTGGCCAGGATCGCACCGGGCTTGCAGACCTTGTCGAACGTGGCGAACAGCTGCTGCTTGATCGACAGGTCCTCGGCGACGGCCTCCAGGGCCAGGTCGACGTCGGCGAACGCGTCGTACGTGCCCGCCGGGGTGATCAGGTCCAGGGTCTGCGCGGCGGCCTCGGCGGTCATGCGCCCCTTGTCGACAGAGCGCGAAAGCGACTTGCCGATACGAGCCTTGGCGGCCTGGGCCTTCTCCACGCTGCGGGCGGCGAGGACGACCTCGTACCCGGCCTTCGCGAAGACCTCGGCGATGCCGGACGCCATGGTGCCGGAACCCGCGACGCCGACGGAGCGGACCGTGCGGCCCGGGACCAGGGCGGCGCCCTCCAGCGGTGTGAGCGCGTCCCGCACGACGGTCGCGCTGCCGGGGGCCTCGTACGAGTAGAAGCCGCGGCCCGACTTCCGGCCGGTCAGGCCCGCCTCGCTGAGCTGCTTGAGGATGGGCGCGGGGGCGTGCAGCCGGTCGTGCGACTCGGCGTACATGGCCTCCAGGACCGTGCGCGCGGTGTCCACGCCGATCAGGTCCAGCAGTGCGAGCGGGCCCATGGGCAGGCCGCAGCCGAGCTTCATCGCCGCGTCGATGTCCTCGCGGGAGGCGTACTTCGCCTCGTACATCGCGGCGGCCTGGTTGAGGTAGCCGAACAGCAGTCCGTCCGCGACGAAACCGGGGCGGTCCCCGACCGCGACGGGCTCCTTGCCGAGCTCGATCGCGAGGTCGGTCACGGCGCCGACGGCCTGCGGGGAGGTCAGCACCGACGAGACGACCTCGACGAGCTTCATCGCCGGGGCCGGGTTGAAGAAGTGCAGTCCGAGGACGCGCTCGGGGCGGGCCGAGTCGGCGGCGAGCCGTGTCACGGACAGCGCGTTGGTGCCGGTCGCGAGGATGGCCTCGGGGCGCACGACGGCGTCGAGCTCCCGGAAGACCTGCTGCTTGATGTCGTACGACTCCGGGGTCACCTCGATGACCAGGTCGGCGTCGGCCGCGGCGGCCAGCTCGGTGAAGGTGCGGAAGCGCGAGAGGACGTCGCCGCGCTCCTGCTCGGTGAGGCGCTCGCGCTGCACGGCGCGCGCCGTGGACGCTTCGAGCGCGGCGACGGCCTGGGCGGCCGCGGCCTCGCTGATGTCGATGCCGATCACCTCGCGGCCGGCGCGGGCGAGGACCTCGGCGATGCCGGTGCCCATGGTGCCGAGGCCGACGACGGCGACGGTCTTGAGCTGGGGCTGAGGGGTGTCGGACAGGGGAGTGGCCATCGCGGGACTCCAGGAAGAGGGTGACGACTGAGGAGTGCACATGGGGTACGCCGACGGGCGCACATGGTGCTGGGATTGCGGGTGTTGCCGGGCTGACTGGCGCACACGCCCGGTCCGTCCCGCGGCGCTCGGAAAACGCGCCGACGAACGGTGAAGTCGACCGGCCCTGTCCCAAGCCGTGTCGTACTGCGGTACCTGAGGCACCGAACCGACTGCTCCTGCGGCGGCTGCGTCACCAGGCCACCGCAAGGGTGAGGCGAGTGGGTAACTCGCTCGTCTGAGCTTAACCCGCCGGTAACGAGCGCGCCAGCCCCTGAGTTTGTGATGTACGTCCCGACGTCCCACGCGTTTCTCTAGACTCGGCGTCATGGACGGAGAGTTGCGATCACTCACGGAGCGTCTACGGAAGGAGGCCGCAGGCTCGGCGGAGTACGACCGGCTCGTGGCGACCGAGGACGCCGACGCACTGGCGTCCGCGCTCACCGAGACCGGACAGCCGTTGTGGGCCAGGGAGTTGGTCGCCTTCCGGCTCGGCCTGGCCGGGGACCGGCGGGCCTTCGAGGCGCTCGTCCTGCTGCTCAACCACCGCGACCCGCAGCGCTGCGCGTCCGCCGCGTACGCGCTGGCACGGCTCGGCGATCCGCGCACCGCCCGCGCGGCGGCGGCGCTCGCCACGAACGAGCTGCGCGTCGCCTACGCCCTCCGTCCGATACGGCTGCTTGTCGAGCTGCGCGCCCCCGAGGCGGTGCCCGCTCTGATCACCACCCTGGAGCGCCGGCTGCGTCCGCACGACCCCTACCGGAGCGTGGCCCTCGCGTGCGTGCAGGGCCTCGGCGCCCTGGGGGACGAGCGTGCGAGACCCGTGCTCAGCGAGGCGCTGGCCCATCCGGCCCTCGCGGAGGCGGCGGTCCACGCACTGGCCCTGCTGCCCGCTCGGAAGGGGTAGGGCGGAACGGACGGTGCCGGATCGGCCGGAAAGTGTGGGATCGGCCGGAAGGCGCGCGGGTGCTCGGTGGGTGCGGTGCCGGCCGGAGGCGCCGCCGGGACGGGACCGCCCGGAACCTCGCGCGGACGCCGACGGCTCAGGCGAGGGCGGTACCGGCCAGGGGGCGCGCGTAACGCACCTCGGGTATCGCGACACCGTCGACCTCGAAAGGCTCCTCGGCGCCGTCCGGTCCGAAACCCGATCGCTCGTAGAAACGGCGGGCCGGACCGTTCTCCTTGAGGACCCACAGCAGCATCCGCTCGTGACCGGCCGCCGCGCACCGGGCGACGGACTCGCCGAGCAGAGCCCGCCCGATCCCGCTGCCGACCCGGTCGGGACGCACGTAGATCGCGTACAACTCGATGTCGCCGGTGCGGACTTCGCCGTCCCGGTACGGTCCGTGGCAGGCCCAGCCGACCAGCTCGTCCTGCCGCTCGGCGACCAGGTTCACCACATCGCCGTCACCGCGCTCGAAGAACGCGCGCCGACGTGCCGTGTCCTCGGCCACGCTGAGCCCGTCGAGGTACGACTGCGGCATCAGCCCCTGGTACGCGCTCTGCCAGCCGCGCACACGGATCTCGGCTACGCGCGGGCAGTCGTCGAGGGTCATCTCGCGGATCACGAGCCCGTTCACCCGCACACCACCGCGCTGCTCTCCCCGCAGTCCCCGTGGGGCGTCGGGGACTGCGGCGTGGCGGCGGGGACGGACCCGTCGGGGACGTGAACGCGCATCGGATCGGTCATGGGTCCATGGTGGACCACGGGTCCGACAACGCCCCCGACGGGCCTTCGATCTGCGGGGATCAGCCCCGGAAGCCGAGCAGTCCGTGCAGCGTCGAACCCCGCGAGGAGGAGGACGCGACCTTCGCCTTCAGCGGCTCCGGGTCGGGCAGCTTCTTGCACACCGCGTCGGCCTCACCACTGCCGTGCGGCACCTTGCCCTCGGTCAGATACGCCGTCAGGTACTTGTCCAGGCAGGCGTTGCCGCTCAGCGTGATGCCGTGGTTCCCGCCGCCCTGCTCGACGACCAGACTGGAGCCGCGCAGCTTGCGGTGGACCGTGACACCGCCCTGGTACGGGGTGGCGGCGTCGTCCGTGGCCTGGAAGAGCAGCACCGGTGGCAGCGACTTGTTGGAGATGTCCACAGGCCGCAGCGAGCGCGTCGGCCAGAAGGCACAGGGTGCGTTGTACCAGGCGTTGTTCCATGCCATGAACGGCGCCTTCTCGTACACCGCCCAGTTGTCCTTGCGCCACTGGTTCCAGTCCCGCGGCCAGGACGCGTCACGGCACTGCACCGCGGTGTAGACGCTGTAGCCGTTGTCGCCCGAGGCGTCCACGGCACCGAAGTCCTCGTACGCCTGGACGAGCGAGTCGCTCTTCGTGCCGTTCGCGTAGTCCGAGAACACCTGGGCGAGGTAGGGCCAGTAGCCGTTGTAGTAGCCACCGGGGATGAAGGTGTCCTCCAGCTCGGAGGCGCCCACCTTCTTCTGTGCGGGCTTCTTGGCGAGCGCGGCGCGCATCGCGTACCACTTGGCCTCGACCTTGGCCGGGTCGGTGCCCAGCTTGTAGGTCGCGTTGTGCTTGGCGATCCACGCCAGGAAGGCCTTCTGGCGGTCGTCGAAGGCGTAGTCCTGCCCGAGGTTGTCGTCGTACCACACACCGATGGGGTCGACGATGGAGTCCAGGACCAGGCGGCGAACGCGCTGCGGGTAGAGCTTCGCGTACACGGCGCCCAGGTAGGTGCCGTACGAGTAGCCGAAGTAGTTGATCTTCTTGGCCCCGAGCGCGCCGCGGATCGAGTCCATGTCGCGGACGGCGTCGACCGTGTCGATGTACGGCAGCAGGCTTGCGTACTTCTTGCCGCACGCCGTGGCGAAGGCCTTGGCGCGCTCGACGTTGGCCTTCTCCAGGGCCGGAGTGGCGGGCACCGAGTCGGGGCGGACAGGGGCGAAGTGCCCCGGCTTGCAGTCCAGGGCCGGCTCGCTCTTGCCGACGCCGCGCGGGTCGAAGCCGATGACGTCGTACTGCGCGGCCACCGACTTCGGCAGCGAGGAGGCGACGAATCCGGCCAGGGTGAGCCCGCTGCCGCCGGGGCCGCCCGGGTTCACCAGCAACGGTCCCTGGAAGTTCGCGGCGGTGTGCGGGACGCGCGAGAGGGCGAGGGTGATCTTCCGCCCGTCGGGGTGCGAGTGGTCCAGCGGTACCTTCACCGACGCGCACTGGAGCGTCGGATAGTCGCTGGTCGCACACTTCTTCCAAGTGAGCTTGGCGGTCTGGGTGGTGCGCGGTGCGGTCGCGGAGCCGGCGCTTGCGTCGGCCGGGATCGACGTGATCATCCCGGCCACCACGGCGGCTGCCCCGCACAGAGCAGCTGCGCGTTTCTTCATAAGGCCTCCCAGGACGGAGGTTTTGAGCCGTGCACGCCACGGCCTTCGCCGCATCGTGCCGGAAAGGGAGGCCGGAGGAACCGGTTCTGACAAGACTTGACCCGATTGAGCCAGGAGATCGCTCGGATGCCGTCAGAAGTGTTCACGGACGCCTGTGAACCGGTCCTGGGAGTTCATGCGGCACGGATGGCGTGCCGCGCGGTCGTCACAGCAGCGTCAGCTGGGTCGGCTCGGCAGCCGGGGCGTCTGGAGCGGCCGGTTCGGAGCCCGCGATCCGGCGCGGCATCCCCGCGCGCGTGGGGCCGATGCCGTACTCCTGCGCCAGCTCGTGCACCTGACGGGTGATGCGGAGCTGGTACCACTTCGGGGCGTAGGCGCCCTCCGCGTACAGGCGCTCGTAGCGGCGGACCAGGTACGGGTGGTGCCGTTCCAGCCAGGCCATGAACCACTCGCGGGCGCCGGGCCGGAGGTGGAGGACCAGCGGGGTCACGGACGTGGCCCCCGAGGCGGCGATCGCGCGGACGGTGGCGCGCAGTTGGGCGGGGTGGTCGCCGAGGAAGGGGATGACGGGCGCCATCAGCGCACCGCAGCCGATGCCGTGGTCCGTCAGGGTGCGCACCACGTCCAGGCGGCGTTCCGGGGCCGGGGTGCCCGGCTCGACCGTGCGCCACAGCTCGGTGTCGGTGAAGCCCACCGAGACGGAGATGCCGACGTCGGTCACCTCGGACGCCTGCCTGAGCAGGTCGAGGTCGCGCAGGATCAGCGTGCCCTTGGTCAGGATCGAGAAGGGGTTCGCGTGGTCGCGCAGGGCCGCGATGATGCCGGGCATCAGCCGGTAGCGGCCCTCGGCCCGCTGGTAGCAGTCGACGTTGGTGCCCATCGCGATGTGCTCGCCGTGCCAGCGGCGCGAGGCGAGCCGGCGGCGCAGCAGGTCCGGCGCGTTGACCTTCACGACTATCTGGGAGTCGAAGCCGAGTCCGGTGTCGAGGTCGAGATAGCTGTGCGTCTTGCGCGCGAAGCAGTACACAGAGCAGGCGCCACGTATAACCGGATCAGCAAGGCCGACGCGGGGGACGAGGACGGGGTGATCCGGCAGGGCGAGGACACCGATGCCCTGGCCCTGCGCCGGGACATTCCGGTCACCGACCAGCACCGCTACGTCGACAACGACTTGAGCGCCACCACCGGCGGGCACCGTCCCGGGTACGCGGCCCTCGTGGCGGCCGTAGAGCGCGGCGAGGTGGACTGCATCATCGTCACCTACCAGTCGCGGCTGTGGCGCAACCCGCGCGAGCGGCTGGACGGGATGGAGATCCTCCGGAAGCACAAGGTCCCGGTGCTGTGCGTCAAGGGCCCGGAGTTCGACCTGACTACTGCTCAGGGCCGCCTGATCGCGGATGTGATCGGCGCGTTCGACTCGTTCGAGGTCGAGCAGATGAAGGAGCGGATGCGGCGCGAATCCCTCCAGCGTGCCGAGCGGGGCGAGTTCCCCACCGGTCCGCGGTGCTTCGGGTACTCCGCCACCGGTGGCGTGACGGTGCCGGAGGAGGCCGCCGAGGTGCAGGCGATGTTCGCCGCCTTGCTCGCCGGTGCCAGCGTGTCAGGCATCGCGGCCGACCTCAACGCGCGGGGTGTGCTCAACCGCAACGGCAAGCCGTGGACCCACAACAGCGTGCGCGGCGTGCTCCTCAACGAGCGGTACGCCGGGCTGCGCGAGTACCGGGGCGAGGAGTACGCGGGCGCCGGTTGGAGCGCGGTCGTGGAGGAGGACATCTGGCGCAAGGCCGTGGCGATCCTCACCGACGACACACGCAAGACGTCGCCGGGGCCGGCCCGCAAGCACCTGCTGTCCGGCATCGCCCGGTGTGGCGTGTGCGCCGACGGCACGACCGTGACCAGTGCCCAGCGCGGGGACGGCAAGACCGCTTACAAGTGCCGGGGCAAGGTCAAGCACCTGATGCGGGTGGCCGACCCGATCGACGCACTGATCGCCAACACCGACCCGGAGAAGGGCCCGACGGGTGTGGTGATCCAACTCCTGTCACGGCCGGACGCCCTGCGGCTGCTGGATGACCCGGATCGTACCGATACTGCTGAACTCCGCACCCGCGCAACGGCGTTGAGGGCACGGCTGGACACCCTCGCGGACGCCTTCGCGGACGACGACGAGGCCGACCCGGTGGAGTACCGGGACGCAGCGAAGCGGATCAGGGCCCGGCTGGCAAAGATCGAGGCGGAGATGTCGCACCCGACCCGGGGGCCGGTGCTCGCCGGTCTGGTCGGTGCCGACGACGTACCTGGCGCCTGGAGGGCGCTGCCGTTGGACCGGAAGCGCGCCGTGATCGACCTGCTGATGACGGTCACGATCCACCGGGCCGGACCCGGCCGCGCCCACTTCCGTCCAGAGACCGTGGTGATCGAGCCGCGCCTGGCGTCTTGATCGTTTCCCGGAGACCCCACATCTAGTCGTAGCATGCTTTGTAGCGGCCCACGGGGGCCGTGATCGCGGATCCGGACCGCGAGGTTGGCCACACGGCAGGCACCGCACAAAGTCCGCAGTGGGCAGGCGCAACCCCTCATAGACGCAGCCGAAGATCCTTCCGCAGGAGCTTCGCCATGCGTCTTCCTCCGCCTGAAGTCCGCCGGGCACGCGCCGCCGAGGGTGCCGCCGTGCTCCACAGCACAGACATGCTGATCAAGCGTCTTGCCGCCCGAGTGGACGAGATGACACCGAAGCAGCGCGAGGCGCTGCCGGCTCTGTTCGCCCCGACCACCACTGGGGGCGACGAGCGGTGACCACATACGAAGGGCCCCTGCCCAGGGCCCCAACGAGGACGCAGAGAACGCCACTTCCCAAGATACCGCCGTCGCCGACTGTCGCAGGACGCATTCGCCCGCGCGGTCCGTGAGGCCGGGCAGCGTACGGGCCAGCCCAATGACGCCTCCAAGCGCCTCGTGCAGCGGTGGGAATCCGGCGAGACTGCCGCGCCCCGGCCGGTTCTACTCCCGAACCCTGGAGGTCGTCACGGGCCTGCCGATCGACTCCCTGGGCTTCGCCGCTTCGGTGCAGGCCCGCGTCTCCGACGACGGCCACGGCGATCACGACCTCGTGGACAGCCCGACCGGCGTGCCCGTGGCCAACGGCGCCCCAGCGCCCCAGGCGGTGCCGCGCGGGAACTACTCCGGCGTCTGGCTGTCGACGTACGAGTACTTCAGCTCCGGCCGCGACGCGTCGTTCACCGGCAAGCACTACGTGGTGCTGGTCCAGCACGGCAACCGGCTCACTGCCCGCAGCCTGCCCAACGCCTCCCTCGACCCGGACAGCCCGCTGACCCTTGATCTCCAGATCGACGGCGCCACGGTCACCGACACGTGGACCGAGCAGACCGCCTCCGAGGGCTACTACCGCGGAGCGCGGTACTTCGGGGCGCTTCAGATGCCGGCCGAACCGACCGGCCGCCGGATGGCCGGGAAGTGGGTCGGGTCAGGCAAGGACTTCGACGTCAACACCGGTCCGCGGGAGCTGCGCCTCATGGACGCCGACACGGGCAAGGCGACGCCGGCCAAGTACGACCGGCCGCCGGAGGCGTGAGCCCGCTCTCAGGATCGGGCCTGGGCAATTCCGTGATCTTGGGTGCCCTTGCCTGTGGCGCCGCGCATGAGTACCGCGTAGGCGACCGACTTCCTCATGGCGGGGCGTTCCCTGGTGAAGGGGGACCCCGCCATGCCCTTCCAGGCCGTATCTGCGTTCGGGTTTCCGGGCATCGTGACCTCCAAGCCTGATTAGGGTTACTGAGCGCAGTGGATCCAAGCGTGCGTGCACCCCCGGTAGGGCCGCTCGAAGGGCATGCGTGAAGCCCCCGGCACGCGGTTCACGATCGATGGCGCCCGGATCTCGTGAAAGGTGATCCCGCGGAACTCGGGGGTGTCGAACGTACGGGTGGTCACCGCGTCCGCGCCGAACAGCGCGGCGTCGCGAACCGGGTCCCCGGCGGGGTCCACGGTGAGGTTCTCCCAGCGCATGGCGCCTCCTCGGTAGCACTGACCACAGAATAGAACACATGTTCCCTTGATCGTGCGACCGGATACCTGCATCGCCCGGGAGAGCCCGCCCGGCCCCGATTTGGGCGGCCGGGCCGCCTGGTGGTTGGCTGGCCGCACACCCCGAGGAACCAAGTGCTGGAGGAAGTGCAATGGCGCAGGTCGAGGCCACGACGGAGCGGGTCATCGCGGCGGACGCGGAGGCGGTGTTCGACGCGCTGGCCGACTACACCGGCACGCGTGCGAAGCTGCTGCCGGAGCACTTCAGCGAGTACGAGGTGCGAGAGGGCGGCGACGGCGAGGGCACCCTCGTCCACTGGAAGCTCCAGGCCACCAGCAAGCGCGTCCGCGACTGCTTGCTCGAGGTGAGCGAGCCCACCGACGGCGAGCTCGTCGAGAAGGACCGCAATTCCTCGATGGTCACCACCTGGCGTGTCACGCCGGCGGGCGAGGGTTCGTCCCGTGTCGTGGTCACCACTGTCTGGAACGGCGCGGGCGGCATCGGCGGCTTCTTCGAGAAGACCTTCGCGCCCAAGGGTCTCGGGCGGATCTATGACGCGGTGCTCGTCAGGCTCGCCGCCGAGACCGAGAAGAAGTAGCGGTCCCGAGGGGCAGGTGTCCGGCGCCCAAGGGGCCGCGCTCCAGGGCCCGTTGCGGTCCTCACCGTTTCGAGTGGATCTCCCTGTCGCGTGACGTCGTGCCGTAACTCGTCGCGCTTGCTCGCAGTTGTCGCGATAAGCGGGAATTGTGCGGTGGGCGCGACGAGGGGAGCGGCACGTGGGCGGGATCACTCTGGTGCAGGACGAGCCGGGTACCGCACCCCCGAAGGACGCCGTGGAGGCGGTCGCCCGGCCCGCCGAACTCGACTCGCGCCAGATCCGGCTGGTCTTCTTCGGGCTGATGCTCGCCCTGCTGCTGGCCGCGCTGGAGCAGATGATCGTGGCCACCGCGCTCCCGAAGATCGTCGGGGAGCTGCACGGCCTGGACAAGATGTCCTGGGCGATCACGGCCTACCTGCTCACCTCCACCGTCGGACTCCCGGTCTACGGCAAGTTCGGCGATCTCTTCGGCCGCAAGGGCGTCTTCCAGTTCGCGATCGTCGTCTTCGTCATCGGCTCGGCACTCGCCGGCTGGTCGCGCACCATGGACCAGCTGATCGCCTTCCGTGCGCTCCAGGGCGTCGGCGCGGGCGGTCTCCTGATCGGCGTGCAGGCGATCATCGCGGACATCGTGCCGCCCCGCCGACGCGGCCGTTTCATGGGGCTGATCGGGGCCGGGTTCGGCCTGGCATCCGTCGCGGGCCCCCTGCTGGGCGGCTACTTCACCGACCACCTGTCCTGGCGCTGGTGCTTCTACGTCAACGTGCCCTTCGGGCTCCTCACGCTGGCCGTCGTCACCGTCGTGCTGAAACTGCCGAAGCCCGAGGCCAGAGGGCGCGTCGACGTCCTCGGCGTGCTCCTGCTCGCCGCCGCGTCCACCTGCCTGGTGCTGCTGACCAGTTGGGGCGGCACGGAGTACGCCTGGGGCTCACGGGTCATCCTCGGGCTCGGAGCCGGCGCGCTCATCGCGACACTGCTGTTCCTCGTGGTCGAGAGCGTCGCGCCCGAACCCCTCATCCCGCTACGGCTGTTCAAGGACGGCGTCTTCAACGTCACGGCACTGGTGGGACTCGTCATCGGCGTCGCCCTCTTCGGCGCCGCCAGCTATCTGCCCACCTTCCTGCAGATGGTCGACGGGGCCAGCGCCACCGAATCGGGACTCCTCATGCTCCCGATGATGGGCGGCATCGTCGGCGCGTCCATCGTCTCCGGGCAGCTCATCAGCCGTACCGGCCGCTACAAGCCCTATCCGATCGTCGGCAGCGCCCTCTCCGTCGTCGGCATGTGGCTGCTGTCCCGCCTCGAAGCCGACACGCCCCGGCTGCACTACAGCATCTGGATGGCCGTCCTCGGCGCCGGCATCGGCCTGGTGATGCCGGTCCTGGTCCTCGCCGTCCAGAACTCCGTGCCCCCCGCCGACCTCGGCACCGCGACGAGCGCCAACAACTACTTCCGGCAGATCGGCGGCAGCGTCGGGGCCGCCATCTTCGGCACCCTGTTCGCCCACCGGCTCGCCGACGCCCTCGCCGAGCGCCTGCCCACGCGCGGGCAGGACGCCCTGGGGGACTCCGAGTCCCTCACTCCGCAGCTCGTCCACGCGATGCCCGCCGCCCTGCGCGACGACTACATCGGGGCCTACGCGGACGCCATGCCGCGGATCTTCCTCTACCTCGTCCCGGTGCTCGCCCTCGGCCTGGCCATCGCCTTCTTCCTCAAGGAGAAACCCCTGGTGTCCCACAACGCCCCCGCCGCCGAACCGGAAACCGCCCGCACCACCGCCCACATCCCGCCGGGCCGTTCGCCGTACCCCGCCGGAGTCCCCGTCTGCGGCACGGTGCAGCACCCCGACGGCACCGTCGTACCGCGCGCCGCGCTCACCCTCATCGACGTCGCGGGAGCCCAGATCGGACGTGGCGCCAGCGGCGAGGACGGACGGTACGCGCTGTCGACGCCGGGATCCGGCTCGTACGTCCTGATCGCCGCGGCCGGCGGCCACCAGCCGCAGGCCGTCTCGGTGACCGTCGGCGAACGTCCCGTGGAGCTGGACGTCGTGCTCGGCGGCGCGGGGCGCCTCGCCGGCAGTGTGCTCACCGCGGACGGCACCCCCGTACGGGAAGCCACCGTCACCCTCACCAATGTGCACGGCGAGGTGGTGGCCACCACCCGCAGCGGCCGCGAAGGCGGTTACGTCATGACGGAGTTGGTGGCGGGCGAGTACACCCTCGCCGCCAGCGCTCCCGCTTTCCGGCCGGCCGCGCTCCCCGTCTCCGTCCAGGCCGCCCGCGAGACCCGCCAGGACGTCGAGCTCGCGGGCGGTGCCGTGCTGCGCGGCACGGTACGGGCGGGCGGCGGACGCCCCGTCGAGGACGCCCGAGTGACCCTCCTGGACGCCGCAGGGAACGTGGTGGACACCCTGACGACCGGCGCGGACGGAACGTTCCGGTTCGTGGATCTGTCCTCCGGCGAGTACACCGTCATCGCCGCGGGCTACCCGCCGGTGGCGACCGTGCTCCAGGTCGCCGGGGGAGGCCGGACGGAACGGGACCTGCAACTGGGGCACGAGGACTGACGCGGGCGGACCGGGCCGACACCGACGCGCGGCCGTGGGAGCGCCCGGCCGCGGGCCCGGCCGCGGGCCCGGGCAGCGGCTCGGCGGCGGGATCCGGTGGCGCCCATGGACGGCGCGACGTCCATGCCCGAGGGCCCGGGCGCCGGAGTCGGCGGCGGATCCGGGCGGCGCGACGGAGCACGCCCGGGGCGCCGCGCGCCGGAGCCGCCCCCGGAGAGGTCAATTCCCTTATTGACACACATCATGACGGGGGCCGCCGTACGGTTAGGGGGGCGGCACAGATCTTGCGGAGCCGTGGGGAGAGGGGGCCTGGGCCATGGACCGTGGCACCGAAGTGGGCACGACTCCCAGCCGCGGAGCTGGGAACGGCACGGCGGACCACACCGCCGTCGGCCGCATCCCTCTGGCGGTCGTCCTCGTGGACCGCGGTGGACTCGTCTCCCATTGGAGCAGCGGCGCCAAGCGCCTGTTCGGCACCCCCAAGGAAGACGCGGTGGGCCGTCTCGCCGCCGACCTGCTGCCCGTCTCCGGCGCACTGCCCGAGGACGACGACGCCGCTCCCTACGGGGCCTACGCGGTCTACGACGGCCTCGGCCCCGGCCTGGAGACGTCCCTCGACGGACGGCTCGCCTACCCGGCCGCCGGGCGGGCCCGGCTCAGCGCGGTCGACGGCGACCGGATCGACGTCCTGTGGTGGGCGTACCCGCTGGTGGGCCCAGGGCGCGAACGCCTCCTGGTGCTCGCCGCCGACGCGGCCGCGCTCCGTCTCGGCGACCAGGGCGACCCCGACCACCCGGACGGCCACCCCGCGGCCGGCGCGGGCATCGAGCGCATCGCGCCCGGCTTCGCCCTGCACACCGACTTCCCCGGCGCGGAGGACCTGGCCCGCCGGCTCCCCGAGATCCTGCCCAGCATGAGCGTCGGCGAGAGCGCCCGGATCGTCGCGCAGGTCCTCGAACTTGGCTATCCCGTACTGGAGTTCAGCCAGAACGACCGGGTGCCCGTCACCCCCGACTGGGGCGTCCCCCGGCGCGCCGAACGCAAGGCGCGCCGCGCCCGGGCCGCCAGGGCCGCCGCCTCCGGCGCGCCCGTGCCGCAGGACGACCAGGACGAGGGCACGGATCTCGAATACGTCGCGGTGCGCGAGAGACTGGAGTTCCTCAACGAAGTCAGCGGACGCATCGGCACCTCCCTCGACCTGGCGCAGACCATCCTGGAGGTCAGCCGGGCCGTCGTGCCCCGCTTCACCGACGTGGCGGGCACCTACCTGCGCGAACAGGTCGTCGCGGGCGAGGGGTTCCACGACGGCGTGCCGGACACCACCACCATGTGGCACCGCGTCGCACTGGAACACACCGACGAGCCGGGCCGCTGGGACGACGTCGTACCCGTCGGCGAGGCCATGCCCTTCCCCGCCCACACCCCGTTCTTCCAGTGCATGACCACCGGTGAGCCCGTGCTCGTGCCGCGCATCAGCGAGCAGATGGGCCACATGATCGCCGCGCAGTTCGAGAAGCGTGACATCCGGCCGCTCATCACCAACCGCTCCATGCTGGTGGTGCCCCTGAAGGCCCGCAACGTGGTCCTCGGGTTCATGATCCTGCTGCGCCACCCCGAGCGCGTCGAGTTCAACGACATGGACCGCGTCACCGGCGCCGAACTCGCCGCCCGCGCGGGCCTCGTGCTGGACAACGCCCGCATGTACACCTACCAGGAGAGCGTCGCCGAGACCCTCCAGGAGAGCATGCTGCCGCACATCGCGCCCCGCATGGCCGGCTGCGACATCGCGACCCGCTACCTGCCCGGCACGCTCCTCGGCCGCGTCGGCGGCGACTGGTTCGACTCCGTGAAGCTGCCCGGCTCCCGCACCGCCCTGGTCGTCGGTGACGTCATGGGGCACGGGCTCAACTCCGCCGCGATGATGGGCCAGTTGCGCACCGCCGTGCAGACCATGGCCGCGCTCGACCTGCCGCCCGCCCAGCTCCTGCGCAATCTCGACGACCTCGCCCAGCGGCTCGGCGACACCTACCTGGCGACCTGCCTGTACGCCGTCTACGACCCCATCGCCGGTGAGCTGGAGATCGCCAACGCGGGCCACATCCCGCCCGTCCTCGTGCACGCCGGGGACGGGCGCAGCGAGCTGCTCGACCTGCCGACCGGTGCGCCCATCGGAGTCGGCGGAGTGCCCTTCGAGTCGGTACGCGTGCGTGTGACGCCCGGCGACCGGCTCGTGATGTGCACCGACGGTCTCGTCGAGGTCCGCGGCGAGGACATCGGCGTGGGCCTCGCCACGCTCTGCGAATCCGCCGCACACCCCGCCGCGTCCATGGACGACGCCTGCGACACCATCATCCGTTCCCTCAACACCCGCGGCGGACGCAAGGACGACGTGGCCCTCCTGATGGCCCGCCTCAACGGCATCGAGCCCGAGGACGTCGCCGAATGGCGCCTCGCGCTCGACCCGGTCGAGGTCGGCAGGGCGCGCGCGGTGGTCCGCGAACAGCTGCACGCGTGGGACCTGGGCGCACTGACCGACAACGCCGAGCTGATGGTCGGTGAGCTGGTCACCAACGCCGTGCGCCACGCGCACAGCCGGCGGATCGAGCTGCGGCTGGTGCGCGGCGACACCCTGCTGTGCGAGGTGGCCGACGACGACCACACGCTGCCGACGCTGCTCAGCGCCGGGCCCACCGACGAGTGCGGGCGCGGACTGCGCGTCGTCAGCACCCTGGCCCGCGAGTGGGGCGCCAGCCGGACCGGCGCGGGCAAGTCCGTCCGGTTCGAACTGACCCTGCCACGACGGCGCTGAACGGCGGCGGCGGCCTTCGGACGGGGCGCGCGAAGTGCTCCGGGGGTACGCGGGCCGAAAGTGGCGTGAAGGAACGCGCCGCCCGCTTGTCGCCGCGCGCCGGGCGCGATAGACCGATCTCGCCTGCCAGGTCCCGGCGGGCTGCGGTCGCGACCAGGGGAGCGGGCATGAGTGTGACGAGTCGGTACAGGCAGGCCTGGGAGGGCTTCTGGCAGGAGGCCCCCGACGAACCCGGATCGGTCTTCTGGGACGCCGAGCCCGGCCTGACCGCCGGTGTCCATCTCGCCCTGCTCGAACCCCACTTGGCGGCCCGTGACCTGCCCGTCGTGGACCTCGGCTGCGGCAACGGCACCCAGACCCGCTTCCTCGCCGACCGTTTCCCGCACGTCGTCGGCGCCGACCTGTCGGCGGCCGCGCTCGACCATGCCCGCCACGCCGACCCGGCGGGTCAGGCCGGCTACCGGCAGCTCGACGCCGCGGAGAAGACCGAGGCGCAGGCCCTGCACGCGGAGCTCGGCGACGCCAACGTCTACATGCGCGGAGTCCTCCACCAGGCCGAGCCGGACGACCGGCAGCCGCTGGTGGACGGGCTGGCGACGCTGGTGGGGGAGCGCGGCCGGGTCTTCCTCGTCGAACTCGCCGAGGCCGCCGGAGCCGTGCTGCGCGGTCTGGCGCAGGGCGCGGACGGCCCGCCCGCCAAGCTGGCTCCGGTGTTCCGGCACGGCATCGCCCCCGGTGAGGTCGCGGACGCCGCCGTCCCCGAGTACCTGCGCGCCGCCGGCCTGACGGTCCTGGCGAACGGCGAACTCCCGCTCGTCACGACCGAGTACACGGCGGACGGCACACGCATCGAACTTCCGTCGAAATGGCTGGTGGCGGGGCGTACCGGGTGACGTCAGTGGTCTGGACCGGTGAGAGTTGTCCACAGGCTCTGCCGGGTCCGGGCCGAAGCGCGTACGGTTTCGAGTCATGAAGATCCTCATCAGCGCCGACATGGAGGGCGCCACGGGAGTGACCTGGCCGGCCGACGTGCTGCCGGGGACCGAGCAGTGGGAGCGATGCCGCTCACTGTTCACCTCCGACGTCAACGCGGCCGTGCTCGGCTTCTTCGACGGCGGCGCCGACGAGGTGCTGATCAACGAGGCGCACTGGACCATGCGCAATCTCCTGCTGGAGCGGCTCGACGAGCGGGCACAGATGCTCACCGGGCGGCACAAGGCGCTGTCCATGGTGGAGGGCGTGCAGCACGCCGACGTGGACGGCATCGCCTTCGTCGGCTATCACGCCGGCGCCGGAATGGAGGGAGTCCTCGCGCACACCTACCTGGCGAACTCCATCACGGGGGTGTGGGTGAACGACGTCCGCGCCAGCGAAGGCCTCCTCAATGCCCATGTCGTCGCCGAGTACGGAGTGCCGGTCGTCCTCGTCACCGGCGACGACGTGGCCTGCGAGGACGCGCTCGGTTACGCGCCGGAGGCATTGAAGGTCGCCGTCAAGGACCACGTCTCGCGCTATGCGGCCGTGTGCCGCACACCCGCCAGGACCGCCGCGGACATCCGGGCCGCGGCCAAGGAGGCGGCGGCGCTGGCGGTGCGTCACGAACCGGTCGTCGGCGGCCCGTTCACGGTGGCGCTGGAGTTCGACGCCGAGCATCTGTCGATGGCCGCCACGGTCGTGCCCGGTGTGGACCGCATCGGGGAGCGGAAGGTGGCCTACACCAGCGACACCATGTACGAGGGGATTCGCACCTTCAAGGCGGTCACCACGATCGTCTCGGCCGCGGTGGAGGAGCAGTATGGCTGACGCACAGGCACTCGACGAGGTCGTGAGGTTCACCTCCGAACTCATCCGTATCGACACGACCAATCGCGGCGGAGGCGACTGCCAGGAGCGCCCGGCCGCCGAGTACGCCGCGGCGCTGCTCGCGGACGCGGGTCTGGAGCCCACGCTGCTGGAGCGCACCCGAGGCCGGACGAACGTCGTCGCGCGCATCGAGGGCACCGATCCGTCCGCCGACGCGCTGCTCGTGCACGGCCATCTCGACGTCGTGCCCGCGCAGGCGGAGGACTGGAGCGTGCACCCGTTCTCCGGCGAGGTCCGCGACGGTGTGGTCTGGGGGCGCGGTGCCGTCGACATGAAGAACATGGACGCGATGATCCTGGCCGTCGTCCGCGAGTGGGCGCGCACCGGCGTGCGTCCGCGCCGCGACATCGTCGTCGCCTTCACCGCCGACGAGGAGGCGAGCGCCGAGGACGGCTCGGGCTTCCTCGCCGATCAGCACGCCGGACTCTTCGAGGGGTGCACCGAGGGCGTCAGCGAGTCGGGGGCGTTCACCTTCCACGACGGGGCGGGGCGACAGCTCTATCCGATCGCCGCGGGCGAGCGGGGCACCGGCTGGCTCAAGCTCACCGCGCGCGGGCGGGCCGGGCACGGCTCGAAGGTGAACCGGAGCAACGCGGTGACCCGGCTGGCCGCGGCGATCACCCGCATCGGGGAGTACGAGTGGCCGCTGCGGCTCACCCCGACGGTGAGCGCTGCGCTGACCGAACTGGCCGCCCTGTACGGAGTGGACGCCGACCTGGGCGACGTGGACGGCCTGCTGAGCAAGCTCGGACCCGCCGCCGCGCTCGTCGAGGCCACCGTGCGCAACAGCGCCAACCCGACCATGCTGGAGGCCGGTTACAAGATCAACGTGATCCCGGGAGAGGCCGTCGCCTACGTGGACGGCAGATATCTCCCGGGTGGCGAGGACGAGTTCCGCACGACCATGGACCGGCTCACCGGACCCGATGTCGAGTGGGAGTTCCACCACAGGGAGGTGGCCCTCCAGGCACCGCTGGACTCCGCGACGTACGCGAAGATGCGCGCGGCCGTCGAGGAGTTCGCGCCCGAGGGGCATGTGGTGCCGTACTGCATGTCCGGCGGCACGGACGCCAAGCAGTTCTCGCGCCTCGGGATCACCGGGTACGGCTTCGCCCCGCTGAAGCTTCCGGAGGGCTTCGACTACCAGGCCCTGTTCCACGGCGTGGACGAGCGCGTCCCGGTCGAGGCGCTCCATTTTGGTGTCCGCGTCCTCGACCGCTTTCTGCGCACGGCCTAGGGGGACGGCATGCAGACCTTGGCGTACGGATCGTGGCCCTCGCCCATCGACGCGACACTGGCCGCGGCGCACGACGGCCACCCCGAGTTCGTGGGTTTCGTCGGTGACGAGGCCTGGTGGACCGAGCCCCGACCGGAGGAGGGCGGGCGCCGCACGCTCGTCCGCCGCCGGGCGGACGGCACGGAGGAGTCCCTGCTGCCGGCCCCGTGGAACGTGCGCAGCCGCGTCATCGAGTACGGCGGACAGCCGTGGGCCGGGGTCATGCGGCCCGAGGGTCCCCTGACGGTGTTCGTCAACTTCGCCGACCAACGGCTCTACCGGCACGAACCGGGCGGTACACCCACGCCGTTGACCCCTCTCTCCACGGTCGGCGGCGGACTGCGCTGGGTCGACCCGCAGCTGCGACCGGAGCGCGGCGAGGTGTGGTGCGTCCTGGAGGAGTTCACCGGGGAGGGCCCCTCCGACGTACGGCGGGTGCTCGCCGCCGTACCGCTGGACGGGTCGGCCGCCGAGGACCGCGACGCCGTCCGGGAACTGAGCGACGGGCGGCACCGGTTCGTCACCGGGGCGCGCCTGTCGCCGGACGGCCGCCGGGCGGCCTGGCTCGCCTGGGACCACCCTCTGATGCCGTGGGACGGGACGGAGGTGATCCTCGCCGACGTGGCCGAGGACGGCACCCTGCACGCTGCGCGCTCCGTCGCAGGCGGTCCCGAGGAGTCCGTGGCCCAGGCCGACTGGGCACCCGACGGCACCCTGCTGTACGCGAGCGACCGCACCGGCTGGTGGAATCTGTACCGCCTGGACCCGGACGGCGACCCGGTGGCGCTGTGCCCGCGCGAGGAGGAGTTCGGCGGTCCGCTGTGGCGCGTCGGACACCGCTGGTTCGCCCCACTGGAGACCGGCCTGATCGCCGTCGTGCACGGGCGCGGTGCCACCGCCCTCGGCGTCCTGGATCCGGAGACCGGTGAGGTGGTCGACGCGGCCGGCCCCTGGACCGAGTTCGCGCCCACCCTCGCCGTGCACGGCAGCAGGGTCATGGGCGTCGGGGCCAGCCCCCGCAGCGCCTACGAGGTCGTCGAGCTGGACGCCCGCACCGGCCGCGCCCGGGTGACCGGTGCCCGGCACGAGGACCCGGTGGACCCCGCGTACTACCCGGAGCCGCAGATCCGCTCCTTCATCGGCCCCGCGGGGCGCGAGATCCACGCCCACATCTACCCGCCGCACCACCCCGGCCACGTCGCCGCGGGCGACGAGCTGCCGCCGTACGTCGTCTGGGCGCACGGCGGACCCACCGGCCGGGCACCCCTCGTCCTCGACCTGGAGATCGCCTACTTCACCTCACGCGGGATCGGCGTCGCCGAGGTCAACTACGGCGGATCGACGGGCCACGGGCGGGAGTACCGCAACCGGTTGCGGGAGCAGTGGGGCGTCGTCGACGTCGAGGACTGCGCGGCCGTCGCACTGGCTCTGGCCGCGGAGGGCACCGCCGACCGCGACCGGCTGGCCATCCGCGGCGGCAGCGCGGGCGGCTGGACCACGGCCGCGTCCCTGGCGAGCACCGACGTGTACGCCTGCGGCACGATCATCTACCCGATCCTCGACCTGGCGGGCTGGGCCACGGGGGAGACCCACGACTTCGAGTCGCGGTATCTGGAGAGCCTGGTCGGCCCGATCGCCGAGGTGCCCGGCCGGTACGCGGAGCGGTCGCCCACCGAGCACGCCGACCGGATCACCGTGCCGTTCCTGCTGCTCCAGGGGCTCGACGACGCGATCTGTCCTCCCGTGCAGTGCGAGCGGTTCCTGGCCAGGCTGGAGGAGCACGGCCGACGCGTCCCGCACGCTTACATCGCCTTCGAGGGCGAGGGGCACGGCTTCCGGCGGGCCGAGACGATGGTGCGGGTCCTGGAGTCCGAACTCTCGCTGTACGCCCAGGTCTTCGGACTGCACCCGCCCGGTGTGCCGACCCTGGAGCTTGCCAAGTGACACCCCTCAGCCAGGAACCGGAGCACGCCGAGTGACCACCACCGAGCCCTTGACCCGACCCGCCCGACTCGCCCCCGGGGCGCGTGTCGCCGTCGTCGCGCCCAGCGGCCCCATCCCCGAGGAGCGGCTCCAGGCGGGCCTGGACATCCTGCGCGGCTGGCATCTCGACCCCGTGGTGGCACCTCATGTCCTCGACCGGCACCCCGACTTCGACTATCTGGCGGGCACGGACGCCGACCGGGCCGCCGACTTCCAGGCCGCCTGGTGCGACCCGGACGTGTCCGCGGTGCTGTGCGCCCGCGGAGGGTACGGCGCGCAGCGCATGATCGATCTCCTCGACTGGGACGCCATCCGCGCCGCGGGGCCCAAGGTCTTCCTCGGGTTCAGTGACATCACCGCGCTGCACGAGGCGTTCGCGACCCGGGTGGGCCTCGCGACGCTTCAGGGCCCGATGGTGGCGGGCATCGACTTCCTGAAGAACGCGCGGGCGCAGGAACATCTGCGGGCCACCCTCTTCGAGCCCGAGTCGGTGCGGACCATCGCCTCGGGACGCGGCACCCCGCTGGTGCCGGGGCGCGCCCGGGGAGTCACCCTCGGCGGCTGCGTGTCCCTGCTGGCCGCCGGCCTCGGCACCCCGCACACGCGTCCTTCCGCCCGGGGAGGGCTCCTGCTGATCGAGGACATCGGCGAGGAGGCGTACCGGCTGGACCGCATCCTGACGCAGCTGCTGCGCGCCGGATGGCTCGACGGAGTCGCCGGGATCGCCCTCGGATCCTGGGAGGACTGCGGTCCCTACGAAGAGGTGCGCGCGGTGTTCGCCGACCGGCTCGGCGGCCTCGGTGTGCCCGTGGCCGAGCACTTCGGCTTCGGGCACTGCGAGGGCGCGCTCACCACACCCTTCGGCCTGCCGGCCGAACTCGACGCCGACACAGGGACGTTGACGCTGGACGAACCCGCCCTGGTCTGAAGCTCCCGGGCCGCGTCCGTGACCGCCGTGACATGCGGGCACGGACGCGGCCTGTTCACTGAATCTCCGTCAACCACATGCAGCACGGCGATTGACCTCCGTCTGACACGTGTCACAGCATGACTTCCGGCCGGTACTTACCGGTCGGTAGTCGTTTCGCGCTCATTCGGGTCGTCCTCACCGTGGAGGTCCATGTGTCCCGTCGCCCGCGAGTGCCCGGATCCCGCCCCAGGCGATCCGGTGCCCCGCTCGCCCTGGCTCTCGGAGCCGCGCTCACGGCTCCGCTCGCGTTCACCGCACCCGCGTCCGCCGCGCCCGTCCCGTACTCCGTCACCGCGCTCACGTTCACGGTCGAGGCCGGCGGGCGCACCTGCACGATCGACGCCGATCTGTACCGGCCCGCCGGTGTGGACCGCGACCACCCCGCACCCGCCGTGCTCGCCACCAACGGCTTCGGCGGCAGCAAGTCGGACGGTTCGACGGACGCGATCGGCAAGGCCTTCGCCGCCCGCGGCTATGTGGGACTCGTCTACTCCGGGCTCGGCTTCGGCAGATCCGGGTGCCTGATCTCCCTCGACGACCCGCGCATCGACGGCGTGGCGGCCTCCCGGCTGATCGACTTCCTCGCCGGCACACGCGCCGCGGACGACGGCACACGGGCCGACTACGTGGCACGGGACGGCAAGGCCGATCCCTGCGTCGGCATGATCGGAGGCTCGTACGGCGGCGCCGTCCAGATGGCCACCGCCGCGGTGGACCATCGCGTCGACGCCCTCGTCCCGCTCATCACCTGGCACGACCTCGCGTACTCCCTCGACCCCAACAACGCGGGCGGTGCGAGCGAGGTGCCCGGCGCCTTCAAATGGCAGTGGGCCAACGGCTTCTACCTGATCGGCGAGACCCAGCCGCTGACCGAACCGAACCTGGACCCCTCCCGGATCAACAACGTGACCTGCCTGCACTTCGTGAGCGAAGCCTGCCGGACGATGCGGACCCTCAACTCGGGCAGGTACCCGGCGGCCAGGACCGGGCCGCTGCTGGACTACGCCCGCAGCGTCTCGCCCGTCTCCTATCTGCGGGGCGTACGCGCGCCCACCCTCCTCGTCCAGGGTCAGTCCGACAGCCTGTTCAACCTCAACGAGGCGACGGCGACGTACGAGGCGCTCAAGGCCCAGGGCACCACGACCAGGATGATCTGGCAGTCGTGGGGGCACAGCGGCGGGCTCACCGACCCGGTCGGCGGCGAACTCAACCTGTCCCAGGGCAACTTGGAGACGAGCTACGTCGGCAAGCGGATCCTCGCCTGGTTCGACCGCTATCTGAGGCACCGTGAGGACACCGACACCGGACCGGCGTTCGCGTACTACCGCGACTGGATCGCCGACCCCGGTCACACCTACGCGACGGCCGGCCGGCTGCCCTCGCTCAGCCGCACGCTCTACCTGTCCGGCGACGGCAAGCTCGTCGACGACCGGAAGAAGGTCGCGCGCGGCAGCCGGGAGTACCGCAACCTGCCGCTGCCCACGAGCCACTCCGAGAGCTCCCTCGCCGGGGTCGTCGGGCTGCCCGACCCGGCACCGTACGACACTCCGGGCACCTACCTCGGCTGGACCAGCGAACCGCTGCCCCGTGCGGTCGACGTGGTCGGAGCGCCCCGGGCCACGCTGAAGGTCGTCTCACCGCGCACGGAGCGCGTGCAGGACTCCGGCGACGCCGCGGACAAGCTGGTCCTCTTCGCCAAGCTCTACGACGTGGCGCCCGACGGCACGAAGACGCTGGTGCACCGCCTGGTGGCGCCGGTGCGGGTGCCGGACGTCACGCGGCGCTTCACCGTCTCGCTGCCGGGGATCGTGCACCGGTACGAGGCGGGACACCGGCTCCGGTTCGTCGTCGCCGCCGGCGACGACGCCTACTTCGGGAACAAGGGGGTGAAGCCGGTGACCGTCACCAGCTCACCGGGGGACACCGGAGTACTGGAGCTGCCGGTCGTCGGGGACTGACGCGGGGACCGACGGTACCCGGCGACCGGCCAGGGTGACCCGTGACCGTGGGCGGTCACGGGTCACCCGTAGGAACGTCCCACCGCGCGTGCCGCGACCGCGCCGCCCATGCTGGGCGCATGAGCCCGAAGACCTCCGAGAGTGCGGGCGGGAACGGCAGCGGCGGGCCCGCGACCCCCGGCAGGATCAGCATCGCGGCCCTGGCCCTGCTCACCCTGATCTTCGTCTTCGAGAACAGGCACAGCACGAAGATCCGGCTGCTCGGCCCGGAGGTGACCATGCCGCTGTGGATGGCCCTCCTCGGCACCGGCGCGATCGGCGGGCTCTGCGGCGCGTACGCCGTCAGGAAGCGCCGCAGCTGAAACACCCGTTCGCGTAAGGTGACGGAATGCCTGACTACCTCGCCGAAGGCCCTCGTGTGGGCATACGCCACTTCACCCACGAGGACGGCCCGGAGTTCACCGCCCGGGCCCGCGAGAGCAAGGAACTGCACCAGCCCTGGCTCTTCCCGCCCGACGGCGCCGACGCCTACGCCCAGTACGCGGGACGGCTCATCGACGATCCGACGAAGGCCGGCTTCCTCGTCTGCGAACGCGACCACGGGGGCATCGCCGGGTTCATCAACATCAACAACATCGTCGAGGGCGGCTTCCTGTGCGGAGCGCTGGGGTACGGCGCCTTCGCGCACGCCGCGGGCCGCGGTCTGATGGCCGAGGGGCTCGACCTCGTCGTGCGGTACGCCTTCGGCACGATGGGGCTGCACCGGCTGGAGATCAACGCGCAGCCGGGCAACGCCGGCTCCCTCGCGCTCGCCCGGCGCTGCGGCTTCCGGCTGGAGGGCTTCTCGCCGGACTTCATCCGCATCGACGGGGTCTGGCGGGACCACGAGCGCTGGGCGATCACGGCGGAGATGGTCTCTTCCCGCCCGGCGGACGCCGGGAGAGGATGAGCCCATGCGCACCATCGTGGTCCTCGACGCGCCCTCCAACCTGGGCCTGCGGCCCCCGGCGCCGGGCACCGTCCCCGGCTGCTACAAGCTGGCCGGCGCCCTGCGCGAGCAGCGCATCGTGCAGCGGCTCGGCGCGCTGGAGGGCGGTGTCGTCGTCCCGCCGCGCTACGACCGGGGCGACTGGCAGGAGGGCGACGGCGTCTTCAACGCCGCCGCCATCGCCGCGTACACCGTCAAGCTCGCCGACCGCGTCGAGCACCATGTCCGCTCCGGTGACCTGCCCGTCGTCCTGGGCGGCGACTGCTCCATCCAGCTGGGCGCCTCGCTCGCGCTGCGCCGCATCGGCCGCTACGGACTCGCCGCAGTCGACGGATCCGCGGACTTCCGCCACCCGGGCAACTCCGACCGGATCGGCGCCGCCGGCGGCGAGGAACTCGCCCTGGCAACCGGCCGGGGCCAGGAGGACCTGACCGACCTTGAGGGGCTGAGGCCCTATCTGCGCGACGAGGACGTACGGCTCTTCGCCATCCGTGACTACGACACCGAGCGGGACGAGCTCGCCGCGCTGAAGATCCCGACGGTGACCGTCGGAGAACTGCGCGAGTGGGGCGCCGACGCCCTCGCGCGGGCCACCGTGCAGACCCTCGAACAGCCGCACCTCGACGGCTTCTGGGTACACCTCGACGCCGACTGCCTCGACCCGTCGGTGATGCCCGCCGTGGACAGCCCCGACCCCGACGGACTGCTCCCCGACGAACTCCTCGCCCTGCTGCGCCCCTTGGTGCGCTCCCCGCACTGCGTCGGCCTCAACGTCACCATCTACGACCCCGACCTGGACCCGGACGGCACGGCGGGGCGGTTGCTCACCGACCTAGTCGTCGCCGCCTTTGCGGAATCCTGACCGCATTCTTGCGAGCACAGCCCCTGGTCACTTCCCGCCGGACCATGTTCCATGGTCATCGTGACGACGATCCGACGTGACGTACTGACGCTTCCGGCGGCGGACCTGGGCCCCAGCAATCCGCTGCCTCCGCTGCTGACCCTCGACGAGGCGCACCGCATCGACGAGCGGGACCGCGAGGGCCTGCCGCGCGACATGGCCCGGCAGATCGGCTACGAGCCCCTGCGCAGCGTCCTGCCGGAGCGCATCCGGGACGGATACGACAGGGCGCGCGCGCCCCGCGAACTCGACGCCGTCGTCATCGAGAACGACCGGCTGCGTGCCACCGTGCTGCCCGGCCTCGGCGGCCGGATCGTCTCGCTCCTGCACAAACCCACCGAGCGTGAACTCCTCTACCGCAACCCGGTGGTGCAGCCCGCCTGCTTCGCCCTCAACGGCGCCTGGTTCTCCGGCGGCATCGAATGGAACATCGGCGCCACCGGCCACACCACCCTGTCCTGCTCACCCCTCCACGCCGCCCGCGTGCCCGCCCCCGACGGCGGCGAGATGCTGCGCCTGTGGGAGTGGGAGCGACTGCGGGACCTCCCCTTCCAGGTCGATCTGTGGCTGCCGGACGGCTCCGACTTCCTGTACGTCGGCGTCCGCGTGCGCAATCCGCACGAGCGGCCCGCGCCCGTGTACTGGTGGTCCAACATCGCGGTGCCCGAGGAGCGCAGGGTCCTGGCACCGGCCGACGAGGCCTGGCACTTCGGGTACGAGCGCCGGCTGCGGCGCATACCGGTGCCGTCGTACGACGACGCCGACCGGACGTACCCGCTCAACAGCCACTTCCCCGCCGACTTCTTCTACGAGGTGCCCGACGGGCAGCGCCGCTGGATCGCGGCGGTCGACGAGGCGGGCGACGCGCTCGTGCAGACCTCGACCGACCTGCTGCGGGGACGCAAGCTGTTCGTGTGGGGCTCGGGACCGGGCGGGCGGCGCTGGCAGGAGTGGCTCACCGAGCCCGGGACCGGCGGCTACTGCGAGATCCAGGCCGGACTGGCGCGCACGCAGCTCGAACACGTAAGGCTGGAGGCGGAGAGCGAGTTCTCCTGGCTGGAGGCCTACGGGCCGCTGACCGTGGGAGCCGGAGCGGCGCACGGCGAGGACTGGGCGGCGGCGCGTGCGGAGGCCGAGTCCCGGCTGGAGGACGTCCTGCCGCGGCGGGACGTCGACGCCGCGTACGCCGCCTGGCTGCCGCACGCCGACACCGACCCCGGCGAGGTGCTCGCCGTCGGATCGGGCTGGGGAGCGCTGGAGGTCCTGCGCTCCGCCCACAAGCTGCCCGGCACGCCGTTCGAGGAGTCCACGCTCGGCGAGGCGCAGACCCCCTGGCTCGAACTCCTGCGGACCGGGGCGTTTCCCGAGCCCCGGCGGGTCGGGCCGCCCGGTGAGACGCTGGTCGCCCCGCACTGGCGGGACATGCTGGAGACGGCGCCCGCCGTGCCGCTGGCCGAGTACCACCTCGGGGTGGCCCAGTGGCACGCCGGCGACTCGGCGCAGGCCGTGCGCAGTTGGGAGCGTGCCCTCGAACTCGCCCCGTCCCTGTGGCCCTTGCTCCGCTGTCTCGCCGTCGCCGACGCGCAGGCGGGCAACAAGGAGCGGGCCGCCGACCGGTACGTCGAGGCGTTCGACGACCTGTGCCGCGAGCGGCGGGACTCCGGGGAGGTGTGGACCGCGGCGACGACCGCGCTGGGACGGGAGGCCGTGGAGGCGCTCCTCGCGGTACGGCGGACCCGTCAGGCGCGGTCCGTGTGGGAGCGGCTCGGCTCCGGCACCCGAGCGCGTGGCCGGTTCCGTCTGATCGAGGCGCAGCTGCTGCTCGCCGAGGGGGACGTGCCCGGGGCCCGCGCCGTCTTCGACGAGGGATTCGAGGTGGCCGATCTGCGGGAGGGCGCCGAGGTGATGTCCCAGGTGTGGGCCCGCCTGACCGACGATCCGCTGCCGGCGCGGTACGAGTTCCGCATGCGGCCGCCCACGGACTGACCGGCCCGAGGCACGCGCCCGGGCGCTCCGCCGGGGGCTCCGTCAGTGCCGGAGCCCCCCGTGGGGGCGGTCGGACCGGCACCGGAGGCCCCGGTGGCCCGCCGGACGGGTACCGGAGCCCCTGGTGGCCCGCCGGACGGGTACCGGAGCCCCTGGTGGCCCGCCGGACGGGTACCGGAGCCCCTGGTGGCCCGCCGGACGGGTACCGGAGCCCCCGGTGGCCCGCCGGACGGGTACCGGAGCCCCCGGTGGCCCGCCGGACCGGTACCGGAGCCCCCGGTGGCCCGCCGGGCCCGTTTCGGACGGCTACTCCGCTCTGCGGTCCACGTACTCGTACACCGATCCGTCCGGGTGCATGGCGATCAGATTGCGGCCCGCCGGAGTGGCGACGGGACCCGCGAGCACGTGCGCGCCCGAGTCGGTGAGGACACGGTGGGCCTCGTCGACGTCCTTGACGGCGATGGTGGCGGCGACCTTGCGCAGGACCTCCAGTTCGGCCTCGGGTCCGCTCATCAGCAGGAAGCACCCGACCGCGGCCACGGAGACACCGCCGCGCTCGAAGCGGAGGGCGCTCCCGCCGGCGAGTCTCTCGTAGAACGGGACCGAGGCCTCCAGGTCGTCGACGCAGATACGCAGCGTGGCTCCCAGAATCTCCATGGGAGGAGCCTAGTTGGGGCCGCCCGGACGGGAGATCGTTTCGCACGGATCCCGCACCCCGCGGGAGCACCGCACCCTGCGGTCCGCCGGAGCGCGCGGCCGCCCGGCTCCGCCCCCGGTCCGGCCGCCGACCTCGCGTTATGCCACTGCCGGGCCGGGTACTCGGCGGCCATGGAACGCTTGGATCATCTGGAACACCTGGACAAGGACCTCGTCGACGAGCTGGCGCAGGTGGCCCGCGAGACCGTACGGGACGAGCTGCGCGAACAGACCCGCAAACAGCGCCGCACGGCCACGCTGTACGCGGCGTCCGGCGCCCTGGCCCTGTACGCGGGCGCCGCGCTGGCTCTGGCCATCGGGCTGGGCCTCGCCGCGGGGCTGCCCGGCTGGGCCGCCGCCCTGATCACCGCGGCACTGCTCGCGGTGGCGGCCTTCGTGCTGCGCGGCATGGCCCGGCCGTCCACGCATCCGCACGGACACTCCGCGCAGCCGCACGGGCACACCGACCCCGACCACGTCGTCGGCGGTTCGGCCCCGGCCGCTCCGCCCAGCGGCCTCGGCATGCCCTACCCGCCGGTCCCGCCCGTCCCCCCGGGCGCCCCCGGCAGCACGCCCCACATTCCCGGAACGGACTATCCGGATGCGCCGCATCACCGCGCGTGACGGACAGCGCGTGCGGTGACCGTCCCGCACGCCACCTGCGGTGACGGCGAGTCGTCGCCGCGGCGCTCCCGACGTGAACCCGGACGACACGGGTGAGACGCTGGGGGCGCCGGTGTTTGGGTGCCCGCGCCCTGGGGACGCGGAAAAGCCCGTACGAGCGACACCGCCGGAGGCGAACCGTGAGTCGACCCCGCATCCTGATCGTCGGTGCCGGCTTCGCCGGGTACCGGACGGCCCGCGTCCTGTCGCGGCTGACCCGGCACAAGGCCGACATCACCCTGCTCAACCCCACCGACTACTTTCTGTACCTGCCCCTGTTGCCCCAGGTGGCCGCCGGTGTGCTGGAGCCGCGCCGCGTCACCGTCTCGCTCACCGGAACCCTGCCGCGGGTGCGCCTCGTGCTCGGCGAGGCCGACGGTATCGACCTCGACGCCCGCACCGTGCACTACACCGGCCCGGAGGGCGACGGCGCCACTCTCGGCTACGACCGCCTCGTGCTCGCCGTCGGCAGCGTCAACAAACTGCTGCCCGTACCGGGCGTCGCCGAGTACGCGCACGGCTTCCGCGGCCTGCCCGAGGCGCTCTATCTCAGGGACCACGTCACCCGGCAGGTGGAGCTCGCCGCCGCGGCCGACGACCCGAAGAACTGCGCCGCACGCTGCACCTTCGTCGTGGTGGGCGCCGGCTACACGGGGACCGAGGTCGCCGCCCAGGGAAAGCTGTTCACCGACGCGCTGGTGCGCAAACAGCCGTTGTACGACGGCATGCGGCCCCGCTGGCTGCTCCTCGACGTCGCGCCGCGCGTCCTGCCCGAACTAGACGAGCGGCTCTCGCGCACCGCCGACCGCGTGCTGCGGCAGCGCGGTGTCGACGTGCGCACCCAGACGTCCGTCGAGGAGGCCACGCCCACCGGGGTCCGGCTCAGCGACGGGGAGTTCGTGGACACCCGGACCCTGGTGTGGTGTGTCGGCGTCCGCCCCGACCCGCTGGTCGCGGGACTCGACCGGCCCCTGGAGCACGGGCGGCTGCTCGTCGACCCGTACCTCCAGGTGCCCGGCCATCCCGAGGTGTACGCGTGCGGGGACGCCGCGGCCGTACCGGATCTGGACCGGCCCGGGCAGTACACGCCGATGACCGCCCAGCACGCCTGGCGGCACGGACGGATCGCCGGACGCAACGTCGCCGCCTCGCTCGGCATCGGCAGCCGGCGCGCCTACCACCATCGCGACCTGGGCTTCACCGTCGACCTCGGTGGCGCCAAGGCCGCCGCCAACCCGCTCGGCGTCCCGCTGTCGGGGCCCGTGGCCGGAGCGGTCACCCGCGGCTACCACCTCGCCGCCATGCCGGCGAACCGCGTCCGCGTCGCCGCCGACTGGCTGCTGGACGCCGTACTCCCGCGCCAGGCCGTACAGCTCGGCCTGGTCCGCTCGTGGTCCGTCCCCCTGGACACCGCGTCGCCGGAACTGGCACGAGTGCCCGGTGCACCGGCGAAGCACGCCGACCGACCGGAAGGAGCGTCATGAAGACCCGTCAACTCAACGATCTGGCCCAGCAGTTGCGCGTGGACAGCGTGCGTGCGGCCGCCGCCGCGGGCTCCGGGCACCCCACGTCGTCGATGTCCGCTGCCGATCTCATGGCCGTACTGCTGGCCAACCACCTGCGGTACGACTTCGAACGTCCCCAGCATCACGGCAACGACCGGTTCATCCTCTCCAAGGGCCACGCCTCCCCCCTCCTGTACTCCGCCTACAAGGCCACGGGGGCCATCAGCGAGCCGGAACTCCTCACCTTCCGCAAGCGGGGCAGCCGGCTCGAGGGCCATCCCACGCCCCGGCGGCTGCCGTGGGTGGAGACCGCAACCGGTTCCCTCGGACAGGGGCTCCCCGTCGGCGTGGGCGTCGCGCTCGCCGGGAAACGGCTGGACCACACCGGCTACCGGGTGTGGGTGCTGTGCGGGGACAGCGAACTTGCCGAGGGCTCCGTGTGGGAGGCCGCCGAGCACGCCGGTTTCGAGCACCTCGACAATCTCGTCGCGATCCTCGACGTCAACCGCCTCGGCCAGCGCGGACCGACCCGGCACGGCCACGACCTGGACGCCTACGCCCGGCGCTTCCGGGCCTTCGGCTGGCACACCGTCGAGGTCGACGGACACGACGTGGACGCGATCGACCGCGCCTACGGCGAGGCCGGATCCACCGCCGGACAGCCGACCGCGATCATCGCCCGCACCCTCAAGGGCAAGGGCGTCGCCTCCGCACAGGACCGCGAGGGCCTGCACGGCAAGCCGCTGCCCGACCCCGAGGAGGCCGTCGCGGAGCTCGGTGGGGTCCACGACCGGCACGTGGAGGTCCAGCAGCCGCCCGCCGCACGGACCGTGCACGCCGCGCACTCCGCACACCTCGACCTGCCCCGCTACGACATCGGAGACGAGGTCGCCACCCGGGACGCCTACGGGCAGGCGCTCGCCGCGCTCGGCACCGCACGCGGCGACGTCGTCGCCCTGGACGGCGAGGTCAGCGACTCGACGCGCGCCGAGTTCTTCGCCAAGGAGCATCCCGACCGCTTCTTCGAGTGCTACATCGCCGAACAGCAGCTGGTCGCCACCTCCGTCGGCATGGCGAGCCGCGGCTGGGTGCCCTACGCCTCGACCTTCGCCGCCTTCCTGACCCGCGCCCACGACTTCGTCCGCATGGCGGCGGTCAGCGGCTCCGGCATCAACCTGGTCGGCTCGCACGCGGGCGTGGCCATCGGGCAGGACGGGCCCTCCCAGATGGGCCTGGAGGACCTGGCGATGTTCCGCGCGCTGTACGGCACGACCGTGCTGTACCCGTGCGACGCCAACCAGACGGCCAAGCTCGTCGCCACCATGGCCGACCTGGAGGGCATCCGCTATCTGCGCACCTCGCGCGGCGACAGCCCCGTGATCTACAGCCCCACGGAGGAGTTCCCGGTCGGCGGCAGCAAGGTGCTGCGCGCCAGTGGCCGGGACCGGCTGACCCTGGTCGCGGCCGGTGTCACCGTCCACGAGGCGCTGGCCGCCGCGGAGGCGCTGGACCGCGAGGGCATTCAGGTCCGGGTGGTCGACCTCTACTCGGTCAAGCCCGTCGACCGCCGGACCCTGCGCGACGCCGCCGAACAGACCGGTTGCCTCGTCACGGTCGAGGACCACCGCGAGGAGGGCGGCATCGGGGACGCCGTCCTCGACGCCTTCCTGGACGGCCGCCCGGTGCCCCGCCTGGTGCGCCTCGCCGTCCGTACGATGCCCGGCTCGGCGAGCCCGGGCGAGCAGCTGCACGCCGCGGGCATCGACGCCGAGGCGATCGCGGCGGCCGCGCGGCTCCTGGTGGAGACGGCGGTGGTGCGCTGAGCGGCGGGCGAGGAGGAGGACGACGCGAAGGTATGCCGATCGGGGCGTGCGGGCGGACAATGCCGAAGCCGCGCCGACCGGGCCCGAAGGAGGAGAGCGCATGACTGGTCTGCGGTACGTCTACGCGATCTGCAGGCCGTTCCCCGCGGCCCTGTCGGCCGAGCTGACCGGTGTCGCGGGAGCCCCGGCGCGCCAGGTCCTGCACGAGGACCTGGTCGCCGTCGTCGGCGCGGTCCCGGAGGAGGACTTCGCCGTGGAGCCGCTGCGCGGTCGTCTGCAGGATCCGGAATGGGTGGGCGAGACCGCCCTGGCCCACGAGTGCGTCGTCGACGCGCTCACCACCGTCACCAGCCCGCTGCCCCTGCGGCTCGCCACGGTGCTCCGCGACGACGCCGCCGTGCGCCTGATGATGCAGGAAGGGCACGACCGGTTCGTGCGCGCACTCGACCGGATCGACGGGCGGGTGGAGTGGCGCGTGCGGATCTACGCCGAGACCGGCCGGCCCGCCGCATTCGACGGCGCCGGCCCGGACCTCGCGGGGATTTCCGGCACGACGGCGCAGGGCCGGGTTCCGGTGAATGCCGAGGAATACGCCCGGCAATTGCATGACGACCTGTCGCGTCGCGCCGAGGGTGCGTGTTTGCATCCGCCACGCAATGTGGAGCTCGCCGGGAAGTCCGGCACGAATCTGCTCGACGCCGCCTATCTGGTTCCTCGAATGAAATCGGAGGAATTCGTGGAGCGTGTGCGTCGCGCACAGCATGAGGAGACAGGTTTGCGGGTGGAATTCACCGGGCCGTGGGCGGCCTACGCCTTCACCGGAGAATCCACGATCCCGGGCGAATCGGCATGGCCTGCGTGCGACACCACCGTCCATCACGTCTGACCTGCACGAGGTACCTGTCTGACCTGCACGAGGCATGAGACGAGCGGCCCGGGGGCCCGGGGTCCCGGGCGCGGGGCGCCCCGGTGGCTCGACCTGAACTCCGAAAACAACCCGGATCAGACCCGGGTTGCGTACCACATTTACCCCCGCCCCAGCCCCCCCCGGCCATAGTGCCCCGCACCCCG
>NZ_JBVHMN010000002.1:582951-660831 GCF_055558435.1 Streptomyces sp. NPDC025784 | reverse complement strand
ACCACCCCCCACATCCCCGCCCCCCCCGAGTGCTGGCTGGGCCCCCCGCGCCCCCCCCCCCCCCCCCCGCCCGGGCCCGCCCCCCCCCCCCCCCCCCCCCCGCCGCTGTCGCTCTCCCTGAACTCCGAACACTCCCGGAATCAGACCGGGATGGCTACCACCTGTACCACCGGCCCCTGCCGCCGCCGGCATTCGTGCCGCGCACCAGGAATCCGAGCAGCCACAGGACGAGCACCGCCAGCGCTATCCACCAGAGAAGTTTCACCGCGAAACCGGCACCGAAGAGAATCAGGACCAGCAGCAGTACCAGCAGGATGGGAACCATAGTGTTGACCTCCTGCACGTCCGAGTTTCCCGGAACCGGAGAATCAGGCCTGCTTGCGGCAGAGAATTTCTCCGTGCAGGACCGAGAACCAGCCGTCCTCCTGACGCCCCCACTCCCGCCAGGCGTCCGCCACCGCCCGCAGCTGTTCCACCGTCGCGTGACCGGCCTGTGTGGCCCGCTCCGCGTATGCCGAGGCCACCGTGCGGTCCGCCCACAGCCCGCTCCACCACGACCGCTCGTCCTCGGTGGCGAAGGTCCAGGTGCTCGACGAGGCCGTGACGTCCCGGACGCCGGCGGCCAGTGCCCACGACTTGAGACGGCGTCCGGCGTCCGGCTCGCCCCCGTTGGCGCGGGCGACCCGCAGGTACAGGTCCAGCCAGTCGTCCATGCCCGGCGACAGCGGATACCAGGTCATGGCCGAGTAGTCCGAGTCGCGGACCGCGATGAAGCCGCCCGGCTTGGTGACCCGGTGCATCTCGCGCAGCGCCTGGACCGGATCGCCGACGTGCTGCAGCACCTGGTGGGCGTGGACCACGCAGAACGTGTCGTCCGGGTACTTCAGCGCGTGCACGTCGGCGACGTCGAACTCGACGTTGTCCAGACCGCGTTCGGCGGCCAGGTCGCGGGCCTGGTCCAGGATGCCCGGCGCGTGGTCCACGCCGGTGACGTGCCCGTCGGGGACCAGAGCGGCCAGGTCGGCGGTGATGGTGCCCGGACCGCATCCGATGTCCAGGATCTTCATGTGGGGCTTCAGTGAGCCGAGCAGGTAGGCCGCCGAGTTGGCGGCGGTGCGCCAGGTGTGCGAACGCAGCACCGACTCGTGGTGGCCGTGCGTGTAGACGGCGGTCTCCCGTGACTTCGACATGACCGTTCCCCTTCGCGTCGTACGGGACCTCGCGGGGCCGCGTGCGCACCCCGCGAGGCGTTGGCATCACCGTACGCGCTCATGTCGAATGATGAGACCTGCATCTTGCTATGTGGACGACCCTGTGTTCACGCGGTGCGGCCGGTGTCCTGGTCGTCGAAGGGGAGCGGGCAGTAGACGGTCAGTGCCTCGGGCGTCTTCCGCAAGGTCACCGGGCCGTCCACCTCGGTGACTTCGCCGTCGTGGGCGAGGAGCGTGCCGGGGGCGATGCCGTCGATGCGCAGGTTCCGCACCCGGACGGCGGCGTGCGCGGGGGAGCGGGTCAGCGGTCCCGCGAAGGCCGCGGCGAGCAGACGTATCGCGGGGTGGCGTCCGCCGTGCACGACCCGCACGTCCAGCTTGCCGTCCGCCAGGTCGAAACGCCGGGCCGGCGCGAGGCCCATCCGGTGATACGTGCCGTTGCCCGCGAACAGCAGCCACAACGGGTGCTTGCGGCCGCCGAGTTCGGCGTGCAGCGGGTGGCGGTCCGCGCGCAGGACGCGTACCGCGCCGAGCAGTCCGGCGGGCCAGCCACCGATCCGCGGCGACCAGCGCTCCCGCTCCCGCACCAGTTCCGGGTAGACG
Organism: Streptomyces sp. NPDC025784; assembly: GCF_055558435.1. NCBI lineage: Bacteria > Bacillati > Actinomycetota > Actinomycetes > Kitasatosporales > Streptomycetaceae > Streptomyces > Streptomyces sp. NPDC025784. The sequence continues at coordinate 659,017 of NZ_JBVHMN010000002.1, read as the reverse complement.
CCCAGGCTGAACGTGTTGAGGAAGATGCCCCCCGTGCGGCCCGCCGAGAAGCGGCCCACGTCCACCCGCACCGCCTCGCCCCGCTGGAGGGCACGGCTCAGATCGCGCTCGCCCTCCACGCCGAGGTCGAGCGCGAAGTGGTTGAGGGTGCCGCCCGGCAGGACGGCGAGCGGCAGGCCGTGGCGCAGCGCCACCTCCGCCGCGGCGTTCACGGTGCCGTCACCGCCGCACACGCCGAGCACCCGTGCGCGCGCCGCCGCCTTCTCCAGTTCGGCCCCGACGTCGGCCGGTTCGCACTCGACGACCTCCGCCCGCGGCAGCACGTCGGCCAGGGCCCGGACCCGTTCCGGCGTGCCCGCACCCGTGTTCGCCACCATGACCAGGCCCTCGCCCTCGGGCAGCGCGGGCGCGTCCACGCGGGGCCGCCCGGCCGGGCGGCCCCGGTCACGGGTCGGGACGAGGGCCCGTACGGCGTACGCGGCGCCCACGCCCAGGGCCGCGCCCACCAGTACGTCGCTCGGGAAGTGGACGCCGGTGTAGACGCGGGACAGCGCGACGGCCGTGGCCACCGGCGCCACGGCCGCGCCCCACCCGCGGGACTCCAGGGCGACGCCCGTCGCGAAGGCCGCGGCCGAGGCGGCGTGCCCCGACGGGAACGACGTGGTGATCGGCTGGCGCTTCAGCTGCCGCACCAGCGGGACGGGGTCCAGGGCGGGACGGGAACGGCGCACCGACCGCTTCCCGATCGTGTTGATGGCCGCGGAGGCGAGAGTGAGCGAGGCCAGGCCCCGGACGGCGGCCCGGCGGGCCCTCGGGGTGCGGCTCGCGGCGATCGCCGCGGCCGTGGCGAACCACAGCACACCGTGGTTCGCACTGCGGCTCAGACGGGGCAGCACACGGTCGCCGCCCGGCCAGTGGCGCGCCGCGACCGCTTCGAAGAGGCCGGAGTCCATGGAGAGCAGGCGGTCCCGCAGGACGTGGCGGCCCGGGGGGCGGAGCGTGAGGTCGACGTCTGGGGTCAGGGTCATGGCACTGCGCATACCCCGGACCGGCGATTTCTCGCCCCCGGCCTCCCAGGACGTCCGACGGCACCCCCGGCCCCGTGCGCCAGGGCGTCGCGCGACGTCTTCCGACGCCCTCGGGCACCCGGCGCGTCCGGGCCTCCCGCGACGTCCTCCGGCGCCCTCGCACATCCCGCGACGCCCCGACCTCCCGCGATGTCCGGCGTCGCGCCGAATACACGTTTGCCCCGCGGTACCGGGTCCACCGAGAATGCCTCCTCATGGGACACCTCGAAGCCGCGCACCTTGAGTACTACCTGCCCGACGGGAGGGCGCTGCTCGGCGATGTGTCGTTCCGGGTGGGAGAAGGGGCCGTCGTCGCCCTGGTCGGGCCCAACGGGGCCGGCAAGACGACCCTGCTGCGGCTGATCTCGGGAGAGCTCAAACCGCACGGGGGGACCGTCACCGTCGGGGGCGGGCTGGGCGTGATGCGCCAGTTCGTCGGCTCCGTGCGGGACGAGACGACCGTACGGGACCTGCTGGTGTCGGTGGCACCGCCACGGATCCGCGAGGCGGCCGGGGCCGTCGACGCCGCCGAGCACGCGATCATGACCGTCGACGACGAGGCCGCCCAGCTCCGCTACGCGCAGGCGCTCGCCGACTGGGCCGAGGTGCGCGGATACGAGTCGGAGACCCTCTGGGACATGTGCACCACCGCGGCGCTCGGCGTGCCGTACGAGAAGGCGCAGTGGCGTCTGGTGCGGACCCTTTCCGGCGGTGAGCAGAAGCGTCTGGTGCTGGAGGCCCTGCTGCGCGGCACCGACGAGGTGCTCCTGCTCGACGAGCCGGACAACTACCTCGACGTCCCCGGCAAGCGCTGGCTGGAGGAACGCCTCAAGGAGACCCGCAAGACCGTCCTCTTCGTGTCGCACGACCGGGAACTGCTGGCCCGCGCGGCCGAGAAGATCGTGAGCGTGGAGCCCAGCCCCACCGGAGCCGACGCCTGGGTGCACGGCGGCGGCTTCGAGACCTACCACGACGCGCGCCGGGAGCGGTTCGCGCGCTTCGAGGAGCTGCGCCGCCGCTGGGACGAGAAGCACGCCCAGCTCAAGAAGCTCGTACTGAACCTGCGTCAGGCCGCGTCCATCAGCCATGAGCTGGCGTCCCGCTACCAGGCCGCGCAGACCCGGCTGCGGAAGTTCGAGGAGGCCGGACCGCCTCCGGAGCCGCCGCGCGAACAGGACATCCGGATGCGGTTGCACGGCGGACGTACCGGCGTGCGGGCCGTCACCTGCAAGGGCCTGGAGCTCACCGGACTCATGCACCCCTTCGACCTGGAGGTCTTCTACGGCGAACGGGTGGCCGTCCTCGGCTCGAACGGCTCCGGCAAGTCGCACTTCCTGCGCCTGCTCGCCGGCGACACCGTCGCCCACACCGGCGAGTGGAAGCTCGGCGCCCGCGTGGTGCCCGGTCACTTCGCACAGACGCACGCCCACCCGGAGCTGGAGGGCCGCACCCTGCTCGACATCCTGTGGACCGAGCACTCCCAGGACCGCGGCGCCGCGATGTCCCGGCTGCGCCGCTACGAGCTGACCGCGCAGGCCGAGCAGCGCTTCGAGCGACTCTCCGGCGGCCAGCAGGCACGCTTCCAGATCCTGCTCCTGGAACTGGAGGGTTCCACCGCCCTGCTGCTCGACGAGCCGACCGACAACCTCGACCTGGAGTCCGCGGAGGCCCTCCAGGAGGGGCTGGAGGCGTACGAGGGCACGGTCCTCGCGGTCACTCACGACCGCTGGTTCGCCCGCTCCTTCGACCGCTATCTGGTCTTCGGGTCCGACGGGCGGGTACGGGAGACGCAGGAGCCGGTGTGGGACGAGCGCCGCGTGGAGCGTGCCAGGTGAGCCGCTGATCCAGGGCCGTGCGGAGCTCGGCCGGGCCTCCTGCCCGGGCTCGTCCCGGCCTCCGGCGCGCCGCTCCTTCGGCGCACACGGAGGCCGAGGGCCGCGGATCTTCGTAAGGTGGAGGGAGGAAGGCGAGCTCCTTGGCCCCTCCCGGATGCCGCTCGGACCATGCTCGCCGGGCCGGTACCCGGACCGCACCGTAGGACACGACGAGCGGGGTACCACCATGACCGGAGTCGACCCGGGCCGTCTGGACGACCAGCAGCTGATGAAGGAGCTGGAGACGATCCATCGCACGCGCCATGACACGCTCCTGCACGGTTCGAACGACGCCCTGCGCGTCCACAACGAACGCATGGCGCAGCTGGAGGGCGAGTACCTGCGCCGCCATCCGCGCCGCCGGGTCGTCGCGGGCCGCACACGCGACGGCGCCCGCGAGCGGACGCCCGGAGGGGCCGGAGCCGTATGACTCCCACGACGGAACACAGGACCGGACCGCTCGCCACACCGGGCCCGGATCCGCTGCTGGCACGGCACGCGCAGGCCCTGGACCTGTTCGGCGACCGAGTCCGCCAGGTCCGCCCGGACCAGTGGGAGGCGGGCACGCCCTGCACGGAGTGGACGGTGCGCGACCTGGTCAACCATCTCGTCTCCGAGCAGCTGTGGGTGCCCGCGCTGGTGCGGTACGGCGCCACCGTGGAGGCGATCGGCGACACCTTCGACGGTGACATGCTCGGTTCCGACCCCGCCGCGTCCTGGGAGACGGCGGCCCACGCCGCCCGTGAGGCGTTCGGCGCGCCGCGCGCCCTCGACCGCACGGTCCACCTCTCGTACGGCGACACCGGCGCCGATGCCTACTGCGCGCAGATGACCGCCGACCTCGTCGTGCACGCCTGGGACCTGTCCCGCGCGATCGGCGCGGACGAGCAGCTCCCCGCCGACCTCGTCGCCCTCACCATGCGTGAAGTGGCCCCGTACGTCGCGCGGTTGGCGGAGAACGGACTGTTCGCCGAGCCGGTGCAGCCGCCGCCCGGCGCGGACGAACAGACGAAGCTGCTGTGCCTGCTGGGGCGCCGGCCCTGAGCCTCCCGAGGCTCCCGGCGCCGCGCCCACGGACGCGTATCCGCCCGGGGCGGCCTTCGCTGTCTAGACGTCCTGGTCGAGCGCCGCGGCGAGGTCGCCGAGGGCGACGATGCCCACCGGGCGTCCGTCCTCGACCACCGGCAGCCGTCGTACCTCGTGGTCGCGCATCAGCGCCACCGCGGTCACCAGGGCGTCGTCCGGGCCGACCACCACGGGATGCGGTGTGCACACGGCCCGCGCGCTCACCGTGAGCGGGTCGGCGCCGTCGGCCACGGCGCGCACGGTGATGTCGCGGTCGGTGAGGATCCCGACGAGTTCGTGATCGGCCACCAGGACGTCACCGACGTCCTGGGCGCGCATCAGCTGGGCCGCCTCCACCAGCGAGGCGTCCGGGCGGACCGCGACGACGCCCGGCGTCATGACGTCCCTGACGAAAACTGCCATGTCTGCCGGCCTTCCTGCCGTCCCGGACCGGGGGTGTCCGGGTGATGGACGATGCCACCCGCAGTACCCCCGGTCCCGGCGGCCATGCCCTCGCTAACGCGCCCGGACGGCTTCCACGACCGATTCGGCCAGTTCGTGGACGGTGCCGTAGCGCTCCTCGAGCGGCAGCAGTTCCAGCGCCTCGACGAGGCTGTCGGGTGCGTGCTTGCCGCGCAGTACGCCGATCAGCTCGCGGGGACCGGCCGGGAACGACGTCCGGCCCAGGAACCGCGCGAGCTCCAGCCGGAGCGTCTCCAGGGAGCCGGGTGCCCGGTTCGGCACGACGGGGCCGACCGTGATCGGCGGGTCGTCGTCGGCGACGGGCTCGGGATCGTGCCACTCGTCGGTCCGGGTCGGGTGTCCGGACCTGAGCACGTCCCGCAGTTCGTGCTTCATCTCCTCGTCCCGGTGGACGCTCAAGCGGTCACTGCCTCGCTGCATCTGTCCCTCCAGAGGTTCGGGGGTGGTGAGCGCGTACCCGTCGCCCCGCGCTCGACACGTGCGTACGCACGCCCGTCCACGCGCGGGTACATCGGCCTGGTCAGCGGCCCGTTCGGCCGCGCTCGCGGCGGAGGGGGGAGTCCGCTCCGCGTGCCGCAGGACCTTCGTCCCACGTGCGGCCGGGAGCGAGTTCCTTGCGGGGCGGGGAGCGAGTCCCCTGGGGGGCCGGGAGCGAGTCCCTCGTGGGGCCTGGCGTTTGTCCCGCATGCCGCGGGGCAGACGCAGCCCCAGTGCTTCGGACAGGAGGCACGTCCGTGGGAGCGGCGAACCGCGCCACGGGTGTACCCGTCCGGCGCACGGGCGCGCTCCCACGGTGACTGTCCAACTCAAGGCACCCCCCGAGGGAGTTGCGACGCATCATGCGAACCAAAGCGAGCGCGACGCACCATCCGCACGACGACGCCCCCGACACCGTCGGGGCCTTCCGCGAACTCGCCGGGCTCCCCCCGGGCCCGGAGCACGACCTGCTCCGCGAGAGGATCGTCGAGGCCTGGCTGCCCATGGCCGAACGGCTCGCGGGCCGCTTCCGCAGCCGGGGCGAGAGCTACGAGGACCTGCGCCAGGTCGCCGCTCTCGGCCTGGTCAAGGCCGTCGACCGCTACGACCCCGAACTGGGCAACGCCTTCGAGAGCTACGCCGTGCCGACCATCACCGGCGAGATCAAGCGCCACTTCCGGGACCACATGTGGACGCTGCACGTGCCGCGCCGGGTCCAGGACCTGCGCAACCGGGTACGTTTCGCCTGCCAGGACCTCGCGCAGACCGTGCCGGGGCGCAGGCCCACCGTCGCCGAGATCGCCGAGCACGCCAGGATGAGCGAGGACGACGTCCGGACCGGCATGGAGGCCCTGGAGAGCTTCACCGCGCTCTCCCTGGACGCCGAACTGCCCGGCAGCGACGACGGCTACTCGCTCAGCGACACGCTCGGCTCGGCCGACCCGGCGCTCGACACCGTCGTCGACCGCGAGGCCGTCAAGCCCCGTATCCAGGCCCTGCCCGAACGTGAACGCACCATCCTCTACATGCGGTTCTTCGGCGACATGACCCAGAGCCGCATCGCCGACGAACTCGGCATCTCCCAGATGCACGTCTCCCGGCTGATCAGCCGCTGCTGCGACCGACTGCGCGACCAGGTCATGCGTGACGCGGCGTAGCTCGCGGGCCTCCGGTCAGTTCAACCGCGCCATGGCCAGGGCTATGTGACGCGACATCATGTCCACGGCCTGTGCCTCCGCCATCGAGAACGCCGGCCCGGTCCCGCTCCTGAACAGCGTCAGCACCCCGTGCACGGTCCCCGACGCGCCGGTCAGCGGCACGCACAGCAACGACGTCACGTTCGCGCGTACGAGGACCGGCGCGCCGGAGGCGTCACGGCCGAAGGCCTCCGGGTCCTCGGGCCGCACCTGAAGTGCCGTCGAACCGCCGCGCGCCGCCTCGACCACGAGGGGGCACGCGGCGGGATCCTGCCCGGCCAGGGCCGCCACCTCCTCGGCGCACTCCGCCGGCCCCAGGACCGCCGTGCGGGTCAGGAGTGCGGCGCCCGTGTCGGCCACCACCCAGTCCGCGAACCGTCCGTGCAGCACTCCTGCCGCGCGTTCGAGGGCCGGTGCGGCGCCCTCGCCGGGCAGACTCAGCAGTGCCGTGGCCATGGCGTCCACCAGGTCCATCAGCGCCGCCCGCCGGGTGGTCTCGGACAGACTCGGCACCGCGGGGCCCGGCACGCCCCGCCCCGACGGCGCCAGGCCGTCCGCGGGCTGCAGCACGACGAGCACGGCGGTCCGGGGCTCCCCGCCGGGGCGCAGCGCGGTGAGCGTCGCCCGCACCGGCACCGACGGCTCCTGCTGGAGGTGCACGGTGAGGCTGCGGTCGCCCTCGCCGCGCGCCACCGCCGCCGCCTGCGAACGGAACGCGGCCCGGTCGGCGTGCGCCAGGAACCCGGTCAGCGGCCGGCCCGTCGCGTAACCGGAGCGGACGCCGGTGAACGCGGTCGCGGCGAAGTTCAGTCGGCGCACCACCGTCTCGCGGTCCATGAGCGCGACGGGCACCGGCACCCGCTGGAAGAGCGCCTTGAGGAGTTGCTGCTCCTGACGGTCCACCGAGGCCATGGCGGTCACGCCGTCCGAGGACAGCCGCTGGAACCACGGCCACAACCGGTCCACCACATGGTCGAGTTCGAAGAGCGCCGCCTCCAGCACGGTCGGCAGGTCGCCGGCCGGCACGGACCGCGCCGCCTTCAACTCCGCGACGCGGCGCACGAAATCCGCGAATTGTTCACCGAATTCGTCCGTCTCCGCCATGCGACGAACGTAACCCGGACCCGCCGTTCCGGGTGGGCCGGGGGGAGAACCCGCAGGGCCCGTTTTCCGCGCAGGTGAACGGGAAGGCGCCGAGGGAGAGGAGCGGAAGGAGCGGAGGGGGCGATCATGCCGGAGAACGGTCAACTCGGCACTCTGGGCGCGGAGTCACCCGACTCGGCCCATCCGGGGCGTCGACTGTCGGAACTCGCCGAGCAGGCCGCGCGCTGCACCGTCGACTGCTGCGGCGCGAGCAGCACGGTGTCCAGCGGTGGCGCGGAGCGCCCCGCCGCGGTGACCCACCCCGATCTCGCCGGCCTCGTCTCGGTGCAACTGCGGTCCGGCGACGGACCGATCCCGGCCGCCGTGGAAGGCGGCGCACCCGTCGACTCGGCCGACCTGCTCGTCGAGGAGCGCTGGCCGGAGTACCGGGCGACGGCCCTCGACTCGGGCGTCCGCTCCAGCGTCACCATCCCCTTCCGGCGGTCCGGGCTGACCGTCACCCTCAGCCTCTACAGCTTCCGGCCCGGCGCCCTGAAGGACGCCCCGCACGGCCCCGCCCGCGCGCTCGGCGACCTCGCCGCGAGCTGCCTGGTCCGCGACCTCTCCTACCGTGCCGCCCTCACCGAACTGGACCAGCTGGGCACGGCGCTGCGCTCCCGGCCCGTAGTCGACCAGGCCTGCGGCATCGTCATGCACGTCCTCGGCTGCGACCCGGACCGGGCCTTCGCGGTGCTGCGCCGGATCTCGCAGGGCACCAACCGGAAACTCGCCGACGTCGCCTGCGCGGTCGTGGACAGACGCGGCCGCGGGCTGGAGCGGGAGCTGCTCTCCCTGTCCGGCTGAGCGGCCGTGGGCGCCGGCCGGCGGTCGTCCCGCGCGGCGTGGGCGGACACCGGGCGGGCCGTGCGGTGTCACCCGCTCGGGCGCCCGTTTTCCCGCGAATGGTGTCCGGCCGCGCGCGCCTCGCAGCGGGGCGGGCTGTGATGGGCCCGAGGAGCGCGACGGCCGTGCTCCTCGGGAAACCGGCCTGCCGAAGGAGCCCCATCCATGCGTCGCACCGCCCGTGCCCTGTCCGCCCTCGCCCTGGCCGGTGCCGCCTTGGGTGCCTCCGCGTCGGCCGCGTCCGCGGATCCGGACGCGAAGGTCAGCCCGGGGTCCGTGGAACCCGGCGGCACCGTGACCGTCTCCGTGACCTGCGACGAGCTCACCGGTGCCCCGCCGGAGTCCATCGACGCCACCTCGAAGGGGTTCGAGGAGGGCAAGATCCAGCTGCACCGTGTCCAGGAGGGCGCGACCGGAGCGGGGGGTCCGCAGAGCGAGACGGGTGCGGGAAGGACGTCGGGCGCCACGGATCCGGGTGGCGTGCCCGGTCCGGCGCAGGCGCCGCGCACACCAGGTGTCACGGACCCCGGTGGCGCGGCGGGTCTCACGGATCCGGGAGGCGCGGCGGGTCTCACGGATCCGGGAGGCGCGGCGGGTCTGACGGATCCTGACGGTTCGGCGGGTCTGACGGATCCTGACGGTTCGGCGGGTCCGACGGATCCTGACGGTTCGGCGGGTCTGACGGATCCTGACGGTTCGGCGGGACTGACCGATCCCGACGGTTCGGCGGGTCTGACGGACCCGGACGGCGCGGCGGGACTGACGGACCCGGGTACCGGGACGGGCCTGACCGACCCAGGAGGCACGTCCGCTCTGACGGATCCCGGCGGTACGAACGGCGTGACGGATCCCGGCGGCACGTCCGGCCCGACGGACCCCGGAGGCACGGCCGGTGCGGCCGATCCCGGTGGCGCCACGGCCGTCTCGTACCGCGGTACGGCGCGTATCCCGACGGGGGACAGCGCCTCCGACGCCGACTCCCAGTGGGGCGTCGACGGTGCCTGCCCTGCCGCGGCCGGCGGCCGGTCGAAGCCCTGGAGCGCCTCCTACTCCGTGGCCCGGGGCACCGGCGGGGAACACGGGACGGGCGAGGACGAGGGCGGCAGCGAGGACCACGGGAAGACCGGGGAGGACGGCACCGGAGGGGGACACGGCACCACCGACGAGTACGGCGCCGCGGCCGTCCAGGGCGGGGTGGACGCCGGTTCGGGCGGCACCTTCACCGATTCCGTCCCGGCCCTGATCTGCGGGAGCGTCCTCATCGCGGGGGCCGTGGGAGCGGCGGTGCACCGCCTGCGCCGCCGGCGCAGGACCTGGGGGCGCTGACACCGCGGCGGGGCCCGGCCCGGCCGGGTGCCCATGGGGCGGTGGCACCGTGGGTACGGAGACGGCCGAGGGCCGTGCCGGGACGGGAACCCGGACAGGGCACGGCACCACGGACTGCGCGGAGGCACTCATGCGGCGGACGGATCCGGAAGACCACGGGCCGGTCCGCTACGGCCCGCCCCTGCCCGGTCAGGGCCTGCCCGTGCTGCCCGCCCTCGGCTCCGTGCTGGCCGCCGCCGCCGGCCCGGCCGGCGCCGAGCCCTGCGGCGGCGGACCCCAACTCCTCGCGGCCGCCTGCGGCTACTGGAACCGCCGCGGACTGCCCGCGACGGCCGATCTGGTGGCCGCCGCGCCCGGCGCTCCCGCGCTGCTCCTCGCCCTGACCGGCGCGCTCGGCGGCGACGTCCTGGTGCCGCGTCCCTGCGCCGCGTGGTGGGAGCCGCAGGCTCGCCTGCTGGGACGGTCCGTCTTCCATGTGGCGACACCCGCCGAGTGCGGCGGCGTCCCGGACCCGTACGCCCTCCTGGAGACCGTCCGCAGGATCCGCGCGGAGGGCGGCGATCCGCGCCTGGTCGTCCTCTCGGTGGCCGACGACCCCACCGCCACCGTCGCACCGCCCGAACTGGTGCACGAGACCGTGGAGGCGGCGGCGGGCGAGGGGCTGCACGTCGTCAGCGACGAGACGTGGCGCGACACCCTGCACCGGGCGCACGACACCGTGCTGCTCAGCCCGGCCGAGATGCTGCCCGGCCGGGTCACCGTCCTCACCGACCTCGCGGGTCCGTTCCTGCCGCAGGGCTGGCCGGCCGCCGTCGCCCGGTTCCCCGCCGACGACCCGGGGGCGCGGCTGCGTTCTCAGGTCCTCGACGTACTCACCGTGCTCGGCGCGCGCGTCGCGGAACCGGTCGCCGCGGCGGCCGCGTACGCGCTCGGCGAGCCGGAGGCGGTCACGGAGCGGCTCGCGGCCTCCGTACGCCTGCACGCGGACGTGGCGCGTGCCGCGCACCGCGCGGTGGTCGGCGCGGGCGCGCTCGCACGGCCCCCGCAGGCGGGCAGACACCTGTACGTGGACCTCGGTCCGTTCCGCACCGCGCTCGGCGCGCACGGTGTGGGCGACGCCCAGGACCTGGAGGACTTCCTCACCGCCCGGCTCGGGATGCCCGCGCCGGGCGGCCACCGGTTCGGCGACGACCTCGCCGCGCTGCGCGTCCGCCTGGGCACAGGGCCGCTGCTCGGCACCACGGACGAGGAGCGGGAGGAATGCCTCACCGCCCCCTCGCCGTTGGAACTGCCGCATGTGCAACGGTCGTTGACCCTGTTGGGGTCGGCCTTCGACGATCTCCGCGACGACGCTCAGCGATGGGAGCCTCCTCGATGACGCAGCAGTCCGAGTCGACCACGAGCACGACCACCGAGGACGCCGACGATCCCGCGTCCTGTGCGAGCCCGGCGGCGGCCGGGCACCTCTCCTCACCCCTTCCCCACGCCGCGCCGGCCGAGGCCGGCCCCCTCGTCGACGCCCGTCCTCCCGCCGATCCCCGTCCCGCTGCCACCCCCGGTCATGTCGCCGGCCCCCGTCCCCTCGCCGAGCCCCGCCCGCTGGGCGAGAAGCGGCTGTGGCCACGGTCCTTCGCGGACCGGCTGACCGCGCCGCTGCCGGGGCTGAGGGCCCTCGCCCGGTTCGCGCGCGAGGGGGCGCTGCGCCCCGGGACCGCGGGGCTGGCCGACATCCCGCGACTGCCCTTCGAGCCGGGGCCGCTGCCCCGCGTCGACGCCCGCACGGTCGCCGTCTCCTGGGCGGGGCACGCGAGCTGGGTGGTGCGGATCGGCGGGCTCACCGTCCTCACCGACCCGGTGTGGTCGCGGAAGATCCTCGGCACCCCGGCCCGGATCACCCCGGTCGGCGTGGCCTGGAGCGCGCTGCCGCGGATCGACGCGGTGGTGATCAGCCACAACCACTACGACCATCTGGACGCGCGGACCTTGCGCCGGCTCCCGCGCGAGACCCCCGTGTTCGTACCGGCCGGGCTCGGCGGCTGGTTCAGGCGCCGCCGGTTCGGCCAGGTCACCGAGCTCGACTGGTGGGAGGCGGCCGAACTGCGCGGAGTCCGCTTCGACTTCGTCCCCGCGCACCACTGGTCCAAGCGCAGCCTCGCGGACACCTGCCGCACGCTGTGGGGCGGCTGGGTCCTGACCGCGCCCGACGGCCGGCGCGTGTACTTCGCCGGGGACACCGGTTACGGCCACTGGTTCTCCCGGATCGGCGACCGCTACCCGGACATCGATCTGGCCCTCCTGCCCATCGGGGCGTACGACCCCCGCTGGTGGCTCAGCGACGTGCACTGCGACCCCGAGGAGGCGGTCCGCGCGGCGGTGGATCTCGGCGCCCGCCGCATGGCGCCCATGCACTGGGGCACGTTCGTCCTGTCCGCCGAGCCCGTCCTGGAGCCGCTGACGCGGGTGCGGGCGGCCTGGGAGGAGGAAGGGCTGCCCCGGGAGGACCTGTGGGACCTGCCGGTCGGGGCCTCACGTGTGCTCGAGGCCTCCCGCGTCCCCGACTGAGCCACCGGGCCCGCGCCCGTGCGGACGGCGGGCCTCCTGCGCGTCCCGGCCACCGGGCCCGTGCGCGCTCGCGGCCGCCGGGCCCGGTTCCGCCCCCGCGGAAGCGCTCGCCGACCCCGCGGAAGCGGGGCCCCGGCCTACGTGGCCGGCTTCCGCACCCTGCGCCACAGGCTCGGCGCGGCACTGATCGCCAGCGTCACCGCGACCGCCGCGACCACGCCCTCCCACGGCTCGCTGAACAGCGAACCGCCGAGTATGCCGATGAGCTGGTACGTCACCGCCCAGGCCAGGCAGGCGGGCACGTCGCCGCGGGCGAAGGTGCGCAGCGGCATCTTGGCGAGCAGACAGGCCAGCATCACCGGGATGCGGCCCGCCGGGACGAGACGGGACACCACGAGGACGGCGATGCCGTGGTCGTTCAGCTTCTCCTGCGCCTGGCCGAGGCGTTCCTCGGGGGCGCGGTCGCGCAGCGTCGCCAGCCATCGGGAACCGTTCTTGGACCGCATGCCGCGCTGGCCGAGCCAGTACAGCGCGACGTCCCCGAGGAAGGCCGCGAGCGACGCGACGGCGAACACCATCAGCAGCGCGAACGGCGCCGTCTGGTGGAAGGCCACCACGGCCGCCGAACTCACCAGCGCTCCCGTCGGCACCACCGGGACGAGCGCGCCGACCAGGACGAGCAGGAACAGCGTGGGGTACCCGATGGCCTGCTGGGTGGATTCGGGCGACACGCTGGTGGCCGCGGCGGACAGGGATATCACCGAGCGGCCCCCGGTCGTGCGCCGTCGCCGCGCCCCGGGCGGCGCACCGCGCCCCGGGACAGCGCCGTCACGGTCACCGCCGTCACCGTGCGACCTCCGGCCGGACGCTCTCGCCGTGACCGAGCCGGTGCACCGAGACCAGGGGCGCGTGTTCGGCGGCGAGGCGCACGAACTCCTCGCCCGGCGCATGGAATTCATGGGGGCGCACGGCATCCATCCCGATCGGCCAGTACGTGCCGTAGTGCACCGGCACCGCGCTGCGCGGCGACAACCGGGCGAGCGCCTGCGCGGCCCGCCCCGCGTCGAGGTGGCCCTCACCGAGGTACGGTCCCCAGCCGCCCACCGGCAGCAGCGCCACGTCGACCGGTCCGACCTCCTCCGCCATCGACGGGAACAGGCCGGTGTCCCCGGCGAAGTACGTACGTGCCTCACCCTCGATCACGTATCCGAGGGCGGGGGAGCGGTGCGGTCCGACCGGGAGCCTGCGTCCGTCGTGCCGTGCCGGGACGGCCCGTACGACCAGGTCACCGACCTGGATCCGGTCGCCGGGCGCCACCTCCGTGAGCAGCAGATGACGCAGCCGGCGCAGCCCGGGCACCGCGCGCGGCGCGCCCTCGGGCACGAGCAGCCGGGTGCCGGGCGCGAGCAGCGCGAGCGACGGCAGATGCAGATGGTCGGCGTGCAGATGGGAGACGAGCGCCACGTCGGCGACCGCGGCCTCGGGCGGGGGCGGCGCCCCGCGCCTGCGCCGCAGGTGCGCGAGCCGGCGCGCGAAGAGCGGGTCGGTGAGCACGCGTGTCCCGGAGTCCTCCAGCGTGCAGGTGGCATGCCCCCACCAGGTGATCTCCACCGGCACTTCTTTGCCTCCTTCGCGCGACTCCCCCCGAGCCTACGGGCAGGAGTAGGGTCGGCGGCGAAACCCGGAGGTGAGGGGGACGCCATGGGAGACGCGCGCGGTGCCTCGGTCCCGCACGCCGGCCGGTTCCCGCAGGAGCACGGCGGCCCCGGCCCGCACGCGCCGGACCGTCCGCTCGGACCGGGCGGTGCCCACGGCCCGCACACGCCGGACCACCCGCTCGACCGGGACCGCTCACGGGCGCTGCGGGTCACGGCGATCGCCAGCCTGATCCCTCTCGAGGAGCTCGAAGCGGACCCGTTCCTGGTCGACTCCCGCAGCCAGCACGCGATCTGTGCCCGCTGGGCCGCCGAGCGGGGCTACGTGGTCACGCGGGAACTGCTCGTGGGCGGTCTGCGTACCGATCACCGCACTCTGTGGGAGGACGTCGAGGCGGGTCTCGTCGACCTGTTCGTCGCACCGAGCCGCCGGGTCCTGGAGCGCGCTCTCGTCTCCGTCGACGAGTTCACCGCCGAGTGCGTGCGCCGCGGGGTGCGCGTGGAGACCGTCGGCTGCGCCGAACCCTCGTACGACGCCCAGATGAAGGCCCGGATCCACCGCCGTCTGTCGATGCCGACGGCGGGCTACGACGGCCGCTGACGTGCCTCCCGCGCGGCGAACGGCCCGTGGCCCGGTGCCGCCGGTGTGACAGGGTGGGTGCAGGCCTCGCGGACGGGCGGGCCGCGAGGCGAGGTGGACTGGGCGTGGGTGGAGGACGTTGGCGGCGGTTCCTCAGCGGAGTGTGGCGCAGCATCACCGTCTGGGCCGCGTCCACGGCGACGATGCTCGTCCTCGCCGGTCTGCTGCCCGACTTCCAGCTCCAGTCGGACGACGGCGACAGCGCCACGCAGATCGCCGTCACCGCCGCGGCCGGAGCGGGCGTCTTCGGTCTGCTGTCGTCGCTGGTGTGGCCGCTGCTGGTGCGGGCCCTGCTGCTGGTGCCCGCCCTCGTGGTCGGCCTGCTCGTGTTCTTCCTCAACGGGTCGCTGCTGCTGCTCGCCCTGCGGATCAGCCCCTCCGGGCAGGGTGAGGTCGCCCCGGAGACCGCGGTGGTCGTCGCCGCCGTGATGTCCGCCGTCGCCTCCGCCACGGGCGGTGCCCTGGCCGTACGGGACGACGACGCGTACCGGCGCCGGCTGTACCGGCTCGCCGACCGGCGCCGCCGCCGGGGCGACGGGCGGGCCGGGCCCTCGACTCCCGGTGCCGTCTTCGTGCAGCTCGACGGAGTCGGACACGACCTCCTCGTGCAGGCCGCCGGGAAGGGCCTGATGCCGACCGTCGCGGGGTGGCTCGGCGGCGACCGCCCCACCCACCGGCTCACGCCCTGGCGCACCGACTGGTCCAGCCAGACCGGCGCCAGTCAGCTCGGCATCCTGCACGGCAGCAACCACGACATCCCGGCCTTCCGGTGGTACGAGAAGGACAGCCAGGAGGTCATGGTCTGCAACCGGCCCACCAGCGCGGCCGAACTCCAGCGCCGGGCCGTGGAGCACACCGGCGACGGAGGGCTGCTCACGGTCGACGGCGCGAGCCGCGGCAACCTGTTCAGCGGCGGCGCCGACCAACTCGCCCTCGTCCTGTCCGTGGCCGCGCGCCGAGGCCGGGAGAACCGCTCGCGGGCGGGGTACTTCGCCTACTTCTCCGACCCCGCCAACGCAGTACGGACCGCCATGTCGTTCGTCGCCGAGGTCTTCCGGGAGATAGGCGAGTCCACCCGGGCCCGGGCGAAGAAGCGGCGGCCGCGCGTCAAGCGCGGCGGGCTCTACCCCGTCGTCCGCGCCTTCGCGACCGTCGTCGAGCGGGACGTCGTCGTCGCCGCGGTGATCGGCGACATGCTGGCGGGCCGCAACGCCGTCTACGCGGACCTGGTCGCCTACGACGAGGTGGCGCACCACTCCGGGCCGCGCGGCCGGGACGCCGAGAAGGTGCTGGAGCGGCTGGACCGCTCGCTCGCGCTGATCGCGAAGGTCGCCGAGCACGCCCCCCGGCCCTACCGGATCGTGCTGCTGTCCGACCACGGCCAGAGCCCCGGCGAGACCTTCCTGACCCGCTACGGCCTCAGTCTCGGCAACCTGGTCCGCGCCGGCTGCGGGCTGCCCGTGCCGCGCAAGGCGCAGCGTACGCACAGCGGCGCCGAGGCGCGGGCCGCCGTACGGGCCGCGCTGCGCCGGCCCGTCGAGGAAGGCGGCGAGCGGCACCGGCCCGCGCGGCGCCGGTCCGAGCCCATCGTGCTGGCCTCCGGAAATCTCGGCCTGGTCGCCTTCCCGGACGTGCCGCACCGGATGAGCCGGGAGGAGATCGACCGCCGTCATCCCGCGCTGCTGTCCACGCTGGCCAACCATCCCGGCGTCGGCTTCGTGCTGGTGCGCAGCGAGGAGTACGGCGCGCTGGTCCTCGCCGCGAACGGCGCGGAGGTGCCGTTGGACGAGCTGGACGACGAACACCCCGGTCCGCTGGCCGACTTCGGGCCGGGCGCGGCCGACGCCGTACGGCGCACGCACTCGTTCCCGCACACCGCCGACATCATGGTCAACTCCTGGTACGACCCCGAGGAGGGCGAGGTGCTGGCCTTCGAGGAGCAGATCGGCTCGCACGGCGGACTCGGCGGGGCCCAGGGGCGGCCTTTCCTGCTGTCGCCGGTCACGCTGTCCGCGCCGGTCGGGGACGGCGGCGAACTCGTCGGCGCTGAGCAGGTGCACCAGGTGCTGAGACGGTGGCTGCGCGAGTGCGACGGCCCTCAGGTGCCGCTGGCGGCGCCCCCGAAGGAGCGTGCCGCCTGACGCGCCCCGAAGGAGCGTGCAGTCTGACGGCCCGGCCGCCAGGAGCGTGCAGTCTGACGGCCCGGCCGCCGGAGTGCGGTGTCGCGCGCACCGTCCGGCCGGGCCCGCGAGGCGTCCTCCGCCCCGTCAGCGCGCCAGCGGTGCGACCACCCAGCGCCGCGTCCTGAACATGCTGTCCGCCTGCCCGATCTCGATGAGCTTGCGGGCCGCCGGGAACGCCTCGTTGCCCTCGATCTCGTAGCCCACCTGCGAGGTGCCCGGCACGTCGCGGATCTCCAGCCGACTGCGTACGTCGTCGGCCGGGCGCTGTGCGTCCGAGCCCACCACGGCGAGGTGCTCGACCAGCCTGAGCTGGGCCGCGGCCAGCGACTCGGCCGGGTCACGGGGGAGCGGCGCCACCGCGGCCCGCGGCCCCTCGCCGGACGGCGGGGCCACCACCGAACTGGGCGTGCGCGTCGAGCCCGCGGCCTCACGCGTCGACAGGTGGGCCTGCACCACGGTCCCGTCGTTGTCCAGAGCCACCCGGATCTCGCCCCGGCCCGGCGTGATCACCGGGATCCCGTCGAAGGCCTGACGGAACGTCACATGCGTTTCCAGTGAGACGGGTTCACCGAGCCGCGAGCCGTCCTTGGTGCCGGAGTTCTGCCACAGGTCGTGCACGGACTCCACGACCAGCTCGGCGCCTTCCGCGTGCTGTTCGGCGAAGGCGCGCGCCAGATCCACCGCCCGGCCGGTGTCCAGCTGCTCGGTGTTGCGGTGGTTGGCCTCCGCGAGCCTCACCCAGCGCGCGGCGAGCGGTGCCGTCGCCACGTACCGGTCGCCGGAGTTCGCGCTCAGCACGCCCTGCCGCTCGACCTGGACCTCCTGGAGGGCGGCCGGCGGGAAGTCCGCCAGCCGGCCGAGCCGGGTGAGTTCGGCGCTCGGGTCGCGCGGCGCGAGCTGCACGGTCCGCTCCGGCACGACCGTCGCCGCCTCACGGAGGCTGCTGCGGGCGTAGTACCAGCGCCAGGCGTACCACGCGTCGGAGACGTGCTCGCGGAAGAAGTTCCGCTCGGAGCTGAGACGGTTCGTCGCCTCGGCCTGCGTGGGGCCGGTGGCCGCGACCGACGGGGCCTGCCCGTGGTAGATGTCCCACGAGGCGTTCAGCCAGGCGTCGCAGAAGGTCTGTCCGGCCCGCCACTTCTCCCAGAACTTCCGGCCGTAGTCGGGGCTGTCGATGCTCGTCGACTCGAACCCGAAGAGCATCCGCGACCCGAGGTTGGGGCCCGCCCAGGTCCGGATCGGGGTGTGCCCGTCCAGGACGCGCACCGAGTTGCAGGTGGACCAGAAGACGTAGTTCACCTTCTCGTCGCCGAACGCCATCTTGTTGGACACGGCGTCACTGCGGCCGTCCCACACCGCACCGAGCGGCGCGAAGAACACCCCGTTGCCGTCCATGCCGCCGTGTCCGGAGTGGTAGACGGCGACGACGGCGTCCACACCGTAACGGTCCTGCCAGTTGTCGTACGCCTGCTCGTACGCCCACACCTGCGCGCCGCCGTCCGCGAACCAGAAGTTGCGGTCGTAGAACTGCTGGAGATAGGCGAGCCACCCGGTGGCGTCCTCGTGCGTGTGCGAGAGCGGGTTCTGGTTCACGAACTTCTGGATGCTGAACGCGCCCCACCAGCCGAACGTCGAATCCCGGCCGACCGCGCCCGGCTTGCCCGAGTCGAGCGGTGACGGACCACGGTCCGAGTAGATCATGCGCATGGTCAAACCCCCTGATGGTCCACCTCGCCGCGCTCGGTCCCGGAGGGGCGAGGGGGCCTCAAAATGTCACCGCGGCAGGGGTTTGCCCAGCGCGCATACCGGCCATCGGGGCAGCGCCCCGGGCATGTCACGACGCCCCACGCGCCGCTTCGGAAAGGGCCCCGCGAGCGGCGGGGAGCGGTCCCGCACACGAGAAAATGGGCTGCGACGGCCGGGCACCGGTGCCCACACTGTTCGCATCGGACACCGCACACCTGCGGCCCCCTGTCGAACAACCCCGAGGAGCCCGCGCGTGCAGGCAGCCGTCACCGTCACCCCCGCCCGCATACCGGAACTGCTACTCGGTCTCGCGACCGTACGGCCGGTCTTCATCTGGGGCGCGCCCGGCATCGGGAAGTCCTCCCTCGTAAGGGAGTTCGCCGAATCGCTGGGTCTGGAGTGCGTGAGCCTGCTCGGTACCCAGCTGGCCCCCGAGGACCTCATCGGCGTGCCACAGATCCGTGACGGCCGCTCGGTGTTCTGCCCGCCCGAGGCGATCGCCCGTGACGAGCCGTACTGCCTGTTCCTCGACGAACTGAACGCGGCGACCCCCGACGTGCAGAAGGCCTTCTACTCGCTGATCCTGGACCGCCGCATCGGCACCTACGAACTGCCGAAGGGCTCCATCGTGATCGGCGCGGGCAACCGAGCGACCGACAACGCACTGGCCCGGCCCATCGCCTCGGCCCTCGTCAACCGCCTCACCCATGTGCACCTGGAGGCGTCGCCGAAGGACTGGCTCGCCTGGGCCGCCGCCCACGGCATCCACCCCTGGGTCCTCGACCACCTCGCCGACCGGCCCGACCACCTGTGGTCCAAACCGCCGAAGACGGAGGAGCCCTTCTCCACGCCCCGCTCCTGGCACATGCTCTCCGACGCCCTGCACTCCTTCGGCGCCGCCCTCGACGAAG
This sequence comes from Streptomyces sp. NPDC025784, assembly GCF_055558435.1. Lineage (NCBI taxonomy): Bacteria > Bacillati > Actinomycetota > Actinomycetes > Kitasatosporales > Streptomycetaceae > Streptomyces > Streptomyces sp. NPDC025784. The sequence continues at coordinate 639,846 of NZ_JBVHMN010000002.1, read as the reverse complement.
CCACGCTGAAGGTGATCGCGCACGGCACGCTGACCCCCGCGCACGCCGTTGCCTTCTGCGGCTACGTCAAGATCGTGCGCAGCCGCTTCGGCATCGAGGCGATCGTCAAGGGCGACGCCCGCTGGCCCCACCGTCCCGAGGACCGCGACCTGCTCTACTACCTCGCCGAGTCCTTCCGCGGCCGTCTCGTCAAGGAACTGCCCGCCGACCGGGAGCATCTCTCCGAGAACGGCCGCCAGACCGCCTACCGGGCCAAGTCCCTCCTCGTCCAGCTCGCCGAGATCTCCGTCGAGGTCGCCCAGACCGTCATCGCCGGCGACACCGACGGCAACCCCGTCCTGCCCGCGTGGTTCCTGGTGGAGGCGGCCCGGGACATGCCGCGTCTCGTCGAGGCGCGGCAGTGAGCCGGCGCCACGCCCAGGACGCCGAGGACAAGCCGGACCCGGCCGCCGAGGCCTTCGCCGAGGGCATGCGGCTGGTGCGCGCCAACCGTGCGCTGGCCGCCGTCGGATTCAGCACCTGCCGTCAGGAGAGCTGCGCGCGGGCGCCCCGGGACGGACTGGTGCGTGTCGACTCCGACGGCGTCCTGCACGTCCACCCCACCCGCCGCGCCGAACCCGCCGCCTGGGCCTGGGCCGTCGCCCACGCCGTCATCCACCTCGGCTTCGGACACGTGCCGGCCGCGACCGGCGAGCGCGAACAGCCCGACCGCTGCGCCCTCGCCGCCCGCTGTGTCGTGGTCAACCGCTTCCTGCTCGGGTTCCCGATCGGGCTCACCCCCGAGGACCTGCCGGCCTCCTACCCCGACGGCGACGAGGAGAAGCTCGCCGCACGCTGGCGCCGGGACGGCATCCCGCCCATGTACGAGCACTGCGGCACGGCCGGCGGCGAGCCCGACCAGGTGATGGTGCCGTGGAACAGCTGGGCCGGCGGCAGTCCGCCGGACTGGCCGACCGCCTTCGCGCACGCCCTGACCCGCACCGTGTCCGCGGCCATGGACATGGCCGGCGGCCGCCGGGCCTCCATGCGCGGCGGACCGGTCCGGCTCCAGCCCTGGGAACGGGCGCTGAGCTGGTTCGTCTCCTCCTACCCGCTGCTCGGCGGGGTCGCCGCCGGCATCACCCTCGTCGCCGACGCCGAACTCGCCCGCGCCCACGGCATCTCCGTCGCCGCCGTCGACGCGGAGGCCGCCGAGATCTACATCAACCCGCTCCGTCGGTTCGACGACGAGGAGTGGCGGTTCGTCCTCGCCCACGAGATGCTGCACGCCGCTCTCAGACACGGTGACCGCTGCGGCCCCCGCGACCCCTACCTCTTCAACGTCGCCGCGGACTACGTCGTCAACGGCTGGCTGTGCGAGATGCAGATCGGCACGATGCCCGACGGGCTGCTGTACGACCCGGACCTCAAGGACCTGTCCGCCGAGGAGGTCTACGACCGGATCGCCGGCGACCTGCGACGGGCACGCCGGCTGTCCACCCTGCGCGGCAAGGGCGCGGGCGACATCCTCGGCGGCCCGCTCGGCGCACCCCGCGACTACGTCGACCTCGACGAGTTCTACCGCCGGGGACTCGCCCGGGGTCTCGACCTCCACCAGCAGCAGGAGCGCGGCTACCTGCCGGGCGGACTGGTGGAGGACATCCGCGCGCTCAGCCACCCCCCGCTGCCCTGGGACGCCCGACTGGCCCGCTGGTTCGACGAGTTCGTGCCCCGTCCCGAACCGGTGCGCAGCTACGCGCGTCCGGCCCGCCGCCAGGCGTCCACCCCCGACATCCCGCGCGCGGGACGCCACTTCCCGCCCGAGGAGATCGCCCGCTGCACCTTCGGCGTCGTCCTCGACACCTCGGGCTCCATGGACCGCACGCTGCTCGGCAAGGCCCTGGGCGCGATCGCCTCGTACGCCGACGCCCGTGACGTGCCCGCTGCCCGGGTCGTCTTCTGCGACGCCGCGCCGCACGACGCGGGCTATCTGCCGGCCACCGAGATCGCCGGACGCGTCCGCGTGCGCGGACGAGGCGGCACGGTGCTGCAGCCCGGCATCGACCTGCTGCACCGAGCCGACGACTTCCCGCCGGGCGCACCCGTGCTGGTGATCACGGACGGTGAGTGCGACGTGCTGCGGGTGCGCCGCGAGCACGCGTACCTGATCCCGCAGGGCGCACGGCTCCCCTTCACCGCGCGCGGGCCGGTCTTCCGGGTGCGGTGACGTGTCCGCCACGGGCCGCGGCGTGCCCGCTCGGGGGGACGCCCCCGCCGAATCCCGTGATTCCCCGAGCACTTGACCAGGCCCGGACCGGCCCGGACCGGCTCGGGCCGACAGGCCTGCCCCTCACCGCCGCCCTTCGCCCCCGCCGGAGAAATCACCTGCACGGTCCGGCAGGTCGGCGTCGTATCCGGTGGGTGCGCGGGGCCCGGGTGTGATCGGATGAGGGCACGGCCCCCGGGAGGGGGACCACACGCGAAAGGACTCATCGTGGCAACCACGCGCACCGCACACACCGTGTGGGAAGGCAACCTGCTCGAAGGCAACGGCGTCGTCACCTTCGACTCCTCCGGCATCGGCCAGCAGCCGGTGACGTGGGCGTCGCGGGCCCAGGACGCGAACGGCAAGACCAGCCCCGAGGAACTGATCGCCGCCGCCCACTCCAGCTGCTTCTCCATGGCGCTGTCGCACGCCCTGGCCGGCGCCGGTAACCCGCCCGCCAAGCTCGTCACCAACGCCGACGTCACGTTCCAGCCCGGCGAGGGCATCACCGGCATCCACCTCACCGTCGAGGGCACGGTGCCCGGCCTCGACAACGACGGCTTCGTCGCGGCGGCGGAGGAGGCCAAGAAGAACTGCCCGGTCAGTCAGGCGCTGACCGGCACGACGATCACCCTGTCGGCGAAGCTCGCCTGACAGCCGTCCGCACCGCTGCCGCGGTTCCCCTCCGGGGGCCGCGGCAGCGCCGTGTCCGGGCCGCCGTACCGTCGCGGCGGCTCCGTGCGGTCCTGCCGGGTCGCGGCGACCCCCGGCAGCGGGCATCCGTCCCATTGACAACCATGCACTCAAGTTTTGTGCTGGATATTGGGCAGAGTTCGCGGAAGGGGACGGACATGACACGTGCGGTCGGGATCGATCTCGGGACGACGAACTCGGTGGTGGCCGTCCTGGAGGGCGGCGACCCCACCGTGGTCGCGAACGCCGAGGGTGCGCGCACCACACCCTCCGTGGTGGCCTTCGCCAAGAACGGCGAGGTGCTCGTCGGCGAGGTCGCCAAGCGGCAGGCGGTCACGAACGTGGAGCGCACGGCACGCTCCGTGAAGCGGTACATGGGCGACGTGAGCTGGCGCTTCCCGGAGAGCGGCTCCGTCGACGGCACCCGCTACCGGGCGCAGGAACTGTCCGCGCGGGTGCTGCAGAAGCTGAAGCGCGACGCCGAGGCGTATCTCGGCGAGGACGTCACGGACGCCGTGATCACGGTGCCCGCCTACTTCGACGACGCGCAGCGCCAGGCGACCAAGGAGGCGGGCGAGATCGCGGGGCTCAAGGTCCTGCGCATCATCAACGAGCCCACGGCGGCGGCCCTGGCGTACGGGCTGGACCGGGGCGAGGAGCAGACCGTCCTGGTCTTCGACCTCGGCGGAGGAACCTTCGACGTCTCGCTCCTGGAGATCGGCGACGGCGTCATCGAGGTGAAGGCCACCAACGGCGACACCCGGCTCGGCGGCGACGACTGGGACCAGCGGATCGTGGAACACCTCGCCCAGCGTTTCAAGGCCGGGCACGGCATCGACCTGGGCCACGACAAGATGGCGCTCCAGCGGCTGCGCGAGGGCGCCGAGAAGGCCAAGATCGAGCTGTCCAGCTCCACCGAGACGACCGTCAACCTGCCCTACATCACCGCCACCGCCGACGGCCCGCTCCACCTCGACGAGAAGCTGACCCGGGCGCAGTTCCAGGAGCTCACCGCGGACCTGCTCGACCGCTGCCGCACCCCCTTCCACCAGGCGGTCAAGGACGCGGGCGTGAAACTGTCGGCGGTCGACCACGTCATCCTGGTCGGCGGCTCCACCCGTATGCCCGCCGTCACCGACCTGGTCAAGGAGCTCACCGGCAAGGACCCGCACAAGGGCGTCAACCCCGACGAGGTCGTCGCCGTCGGCGCCGCGCTGCAGGCCGGAGTGATCCGCGGCGACGTCAAGGACGTGCTGCTGCTCGACGTGACACCGCTGTCCCTCGGCATCGAGACCAAGGGCGGCATCATGACCAAGCTCATCGAGCGGAACACGACGATCCCGACCAGGCGTTCGGAGATCTTCACGACTGCCGCGGACAACCAGCCCTCGGTGGGCATCCAGGTCTACCAGGGCGAGCGGGAGATCGCCGCGTACAACAAGAAGCTCGGCGTCTTCGACCTCACCGGGCTGCCGCCCGCGCCGCGCGGGGTCCCGCAGATCGAGGTCGCCTTCGACATCGACGCGAACGGCATCATGCACGTCTCGGCGAAGGACCTCGCCACCGGTCGCGAACAGAAGATGACCGTCACCGGTGGCTCCGCGCTGCCCAAGGACGACATCGACCGCATGATGCGCGAGGCCGAGCAGTACGCCGAGGACGACCGCAGGCGCAGGGAGGAGGCGGAGACCCGCAACCAGGCCGAGCAGCTCGTCTACCAGACGGAGAAGTTCCTCCGCGAGAACGAGGACCGCGTTCCGCCGGACACCAGGACGGAGGTGCAGGCCGCGGCGGCCGACCTGAAGAGCCTCCTGGAAGGCTCCACCGACACGGCCGTGCTGCGCGAAGGCATCGAGAAGCTGGCCACCGTCAGCCAGCAGATGGGCCAGGCCATGTACGCGCAGGCCCAGCGGAACCAGCCCGCGCAGGACGAGCCCCCCACCGAGCAGGCACAGGGCGACGAGGAGGGCGTGGTGGACGCGGAGATCGTCGACGAGGCCAGGGACGGCGAGGCGAAGGGCGGCGCCGCCTGACGGGCCGCCGGGCGAGCGAGCCTGGACGCGCGCGCGGGGGCGGGGCCGCGCGCCGTGCGGGTCAGGCGTCCGTGCGTTCCCAGCCGCGCCGTGGGGGCCGCGGTCCGAGCTGCCTCGGGTCGCGGGAGCGGTACACGACGTACGGCCGGAACAGGTACTGCACCGGGGCGCTGAACATGTGCACCAGGCGCGTGTACGGGACGAGCGCGATGAGCGCCATCCCGATGACCGCGTGGACCTGGTACAGCACCGGCACTCCCTCCATCAGCTCCGTCCTCGGTCGCAGTGTGAACAGGCTGCGCGCCCAGGGGGCGATGGTCTCGCGGTAGTCGTAGCCGTCGCCCGAGGTGTGCGTCAGCTTGGCGATCATGCCCATCACGATGGCGCCGAGCAGCACCACGTACATGAGCTTGTCGTTGACGGTCGTCGCGCGGAACACCGGCGAGTTGGTGCGCCGGCGGTAGATCAGCAGCACGATGCCGAGGACCGTGAGGACACCGGCCGCCGTGCCCCCGTACAACGAGAACAGGTGGTACGTGTGCTCGCTGACGCCGAGCGACCGCGTCCAGGACGCCGGGACGAACAGCCCCACCAGATGTCCGGCGAGCACGAACAGGATCCCGTAGTGGAAGGCGGGGGAGGCGATGTTCAGCAGCCGCGACTCGTAGACCTGGGACGAACGCGTGGTCCAGCCGAACTTGTCGTAGCGGTGGCGCCACACGAGGCCCGCGACGAGCAGTGCGAAGGCGATGTACGGCAGGGCGCCCCACAGGAGCGTGCTCATGAGTTCTCTCCGATGCCGGCGAGGTCTTCGGCAGCGGCGGGCCCGGACGGCGTCCGGCCGCCGAAGGGATCGAGACCGCCGGACGGTTCGAGACCGCCGAAGGGTTCGAGGCCGACCTCCTCGCGCGGCGGCCCCGACCGGGCCAGCGCGAGGGCCTCGGCACGGTCCTTGGGGGAGGGACCGGGGAGCGTGGCACACACCGCTTCGAGCACGGACGCGTACGGCGTGCCGAAGTCGGTGAGCGCGAGACGCAGCAGCTCCAGCCCGGCGCGGTGCTCGCGCAGCAGGAACGGTCCGGCGTGCGCGGAGAACTCGAGGACCGCCGGAAGGAAGTCCGGCAGCTCCTCACCGGTGAACTCCATGCCGTGTTCCCGGTACACCTGCTTGAAGCGCACCAGCGACATGCCGCGCCGACGGGTGTCGCCGTCGCGCCACCAGCTCAGGTAGAGGCTGTGCCGGTTCTTGAAGTCGAAGACCTGGACGTAGTGAGCGGCGAGGTCCTGGGCGGGCTCGGCGGCCGCGTGACCGAGGAATTCCGCGAGTTCCGGGGCCGCCGCGCGCAGCAGCCCGAGCCGCTCGCGGAACGTCTCGTCCGGGTAGGACAGGCAGTACGCGGCGGCCTGGTAGAGCACGGCGTGCGGCTTCATGTGTCCTCCCGGTCCGTCGTCTGCCGCCGGCGCAGGAGATGGAAGTTCTCCACGGACACGAGCGGCAGCCGTCTGCGGCCCGAGTCCTGGCCGAAGGGTCCGTCGCCGCCCATGCCGGGCCCGCCCTCGTAGTCGAGGCTGCATCCGTCGGGCAGCGCGGACTCCTCCAGGCGCCGGGCGTCCCCGACGGCGGCCGTCGGAATCACGTACCGCTCCTCGTACTTGGCGATCGCCAGCAGCCGGTACATCTCCTCGATCTCCGTGCCGCTCATGCCGACCGATGCGGCGATCGACGCGTCGGGCGGGTCGCCGAGGTTGAGGGCGCGCATGTGGGAGCGCATGGCGGCGAGCCTGCCGAGGGAGGCGCGGACCGGCCCGACGTCGCCCGCGGTGAAGAGCTCGGCGAGGTACTCGAGGGGGATGCGCAGGGTGTCGATCGCACCGAACAGGTTGTCCAGGTCCTCCCCGTCGTGCCCGGTCCCGGTCAGCGCGTCGACGACCGGGGACAGCGGCGGGATGTACCAGACCATCGGCATCGTGCGGTACTCCGGATGCAGCGGCAGCGCCACCCGGTACTTGCTGATCAGGGCGTGCACGGGGGAGCGCCGGGCCGCCTCCACCCAGTCGTGCGGGATACCTGCCTCCTCGGCGGCACCGCGCACGCCGGGATCCTCGGGGTCGAGGAACACGCCCAACTGTGCTTCGTACAGGGCCTTGTCGTCCGCGGTGGACGCGGCGGCGGTGACCCGGTCGGCGTCGTAGAGCATCACCCCGAGGTAGCGCAGCCGGCCCACGCACGTCTCGGAGCAGACGGTCGGCAGCCCGACCTCCACCCGCGGATAGCACAGCGTGCACTTCTCGGCCTTGCCGGTCCGGTGGTTGAAGTACACCTTCTTGTACGGGCAGCCGGTGACGCACATGCGCCAGCCCCGGCAGCGGTCCTGGTCGACCAGGACGATGCCGTCCTCGGTCCGCTTGTACATGGCGCCCGACGGGCAGGACGCCACGCACGACGGGTTGAGACAGTGCTCGCAGATGCGCGGCAGATAGAACATGAAGGTCTCCTCGAAGGAGAACTTCACCTTCTCCGACGCCTGCTCGCGCAGACGTTGCACCATCGGGTCCCGCTCGGCGAGTTCCGGGGCGCCCGCCAGATTGTCGTCCCAGTTCGAGGACCACTCGATCTTCATCGGCTTCCCGGTCAGCTGCGAGACGGGCCGCGCCACCGGGAAGTCGTCGCCGAGCGGAGCCTCGGTGAGGTTCCGGTATTCGTACGTCCAGGGCTCGTAGTAGTCCTTGATCTCCGGGAGTTCGGGGTTGGAGAAGATTCCCGCGAGCTTGTGGAGGCGTCCGCCGGCCTTGAGCCTGAGCGCGCCGCGCCGGTTGAGCTCCCAGCCGCCGCGCCACTTCTCCTGGTCCTCGTAGCGGCGGGGATAGCCCTGTCCCGGTCTGGTCTCGACGTTGTTGAACCAGACGTACTCCATGCCGCTGCGGTTGGTCCACGCCTGCTTGCAGGTCACCGAACAGGTGTGGCAGCCGATGCACTTGTCGAGGTTCATGACCATCGCGATCTGGGCCATCGGGCGCATCAGTACTCGACCTCCTGGCTGCGGCGGCGGACGACCGTCACCTCGTCGCGCTGGTTGCCCGTCGGACCCAGATAGTTGAACGCCCAGGACAACTGGGCGTAACCGCCGATGAGATGGGACGGCTTGAGGAGCAGCCGGGTCAGCGAGTTGTGGATCCCGCCGCGCCTGCCGGTGGCCTCCGTCTTCGGGACGTTCACCGTGCGCTCCTGCGCGTGGTGCATGTAGACCGTGCCCGCCGGCATCCGGTGCGAGACCACCGCGCGGGCCACCACCACGCCGTTGCGGTTCACCGCCTCGATCCAGTCGTCGTCCCGCACGCCGATCGCCGCCGCGTCCTCGGGGGACATCCAGATGTTCTGGCCGCCCCGCGACAACGACAGCATGAACAGGTTGTCCTGGTACTCGGAGTGGATGGACCACTTGTTGTGCGGCGTCAGATAACGGACCGTCACCTCCGCCTGCCCGTCCGTTCCGAGGCGCGGCTCGCCGAACAGCCGGTGCATGTCGAGCGGCGGGCGGTACACCGGCAGCGCCTCGCCCAGTTCGTGCATCCAGTCGTGGTCCAGGAAGAGGTGCTGACGTCCGGTGAGGGTGTGCCAGGGCTTGAGATGCTCGGTGTTGAGGGTGAACGCGGTGTAGCGCCGGCCGCCCGACTCGCTGCCCGACCACTCGGGCGAGGTGATCACCGGCACCGGCGCGGCCTGTGTGTCCGCGTACGTGATCCGCTTGCCCTCGTGCTCGGACGCCAGATGCGCCATCTCCTGCCCCGTGCGCGCCTCCAGGGTGCGGAACCCCTGGGTGGCCAGGCGCCCGTTGGTCGTCCCGGACAGCGCGAGGATCGTGTTCGCCGCCTTCACCGCCGTGTCGAGCGCGGGCCGCCCGTCGGCGGGGCCGCCGCGCACCACGCCGTTCAGCTCCCGCAGCCGCTCGACCTCCTCGTCCGGCCGCAGGACGATGCCCTTCGCGGGCAGCCCCAGCCGCTCCACCAGCGGACCGAGCGCCGTGAACTTGGCGCCGATCGCCGTGTAGTCGCGCTCCACCACCGCCAGGTTCGGCAGGGTCTCGCCGGGCACCGGATCGCACTCGCCGCGCTTCCAGTCGCGTACCACCCCACCGGGCTGGGCGACCTCTCCGGGGGTGTCGTGCTGGAGGGCGGTGGCCACCAGGTCCTTGCGCACGCCGAGATGGTCGACGGCGAGTTCGCTCAGCTGCTCGGCCAGCGCCTTGAACGTCTCGAAGTCGGTGCGGGCCTGCCACGGCGGGTCCACCGCCGGGGCGAAGGAGTGCACATAGGGATGCATGTCGGTGGTCGACAGGTCGTGCTTCTCGTACCAGGTCGCCGCGGGCAGGACCACGTCCGACAGCAGCGTCGAGGAGGTCTGCCGGAAGTCGAGGGAGAGCAGCAGGTCGAGCTTGCCCTCGGGGGCCTCATCCCGCCAGGTCACGTCCCGGGGGCGGACCTCGGGCTCCGCCTCCTCGGCCCGCAGCGACGAGTGCGTGCCCAGCAGATGCCGGGTGAAGTACTCGGCGCCCTTCGCCGACGAACCGAGCAGGTTGGCGCGCCACAGGGTGAGCACGCGCGGCCAGTTCTCCGGCGCGTCGGGATCCTCGCAGGCGAACTTCAGTGTGCCCGACCGGAGTTCGGCCACCGCGTTCGCCACCGGATCGCCGAACACCGCACCCAGCTCCAGCGGATTGCGGTCGAACGTCGGATACGACGGCATCCACCCCACACGGGCCGACAGCGCCAGACAGTCCGCCGCCGTCATGCCCGCGAGGCGGCCCTCGCCGAGCGGGGAGGCGAGCACGTCGGCCGCGAACCGGTCGTAGCGCCACTGGTCGGTGTTGAGGAACCAGTACGCGGTGCCGATCATCTGCCGCGGCGGCCGGCTCCAGTCCCCGGCCCCCGCGAGCGTGGCCCAGCCGGTGGCCGGGCGGCACTTCTCCTGGCCCACGTAATGCGCCCAGCCGCCGCCGTTGCGGCCCTGGCAGCCGGTGAGCTGGAGCAGCGCGAGGAACGCCCGGTAGATCGTCTCGGAGTGGAACCAGTGATTGGTCCCCGCACCCATCAGGATCATGCAGCGGCCCCGCGACCGCTCGGCCGTGCGCGCGAACTCCCGGGCGATCCTCACGCACTTGGCCGCCGGGACGGACGTGTGGACCTCCTGCCAGCCGGGCGTACCCGGCGTCCCGGCGTCCTCGTACGAGGACGGCCAGTCGCCCGGCAGACCGGGCCGTCCCACCCCGTACTGCGCGAGCAGGAGATCGAAGACCGTCGTCACCAGCGGACCCCCGCGCCCGCCCAGCTGCGTCGCCGGAACACCCCGGCGCACGACGTCGCCACGGCCCTGGCCGTGCTCGCCGCCCTCGGTGTCGAAGCGCGGCAGCAGCACCTCGACCCCGCCCGCCGCCTCGTGCCCGTACAGCGTCAACTCAGGCTCGATGTCACCCAGTTCGAGGTTCCACCTGCCCTTGCCGGACTCCGTCCAGCGGAAGCCGAGGGAGCCGCCCGGCACCACCGCCCGGCCGGTCACCGAGTCCAGCACCACCGTCTTCCACTCGGCGCCCTCACCGGCCCGTCCCACCTCGGTGGCGCGCAGGAACTTCGCGGGGACGTACGCGCCGTCCTCCTTCTCCGTCAGCGTCACCAGGAACGGCAGATCGGTGAACTTCCGTACGTAGTCGGTGAAGAAGGGCGTCCGGCGGTCGACGAAGAACTCCTTGAGGACGACATGTCCCATCGCGAGGGCGAGCGCGCCGTCCGTGCCCGGGTGGGGGTGCAGCCACTCGTCCGCGAACTTCGCGTTGTCCGCGTAGTCCGGCGCGACCACCACCACCTTCTGGCCGCGGTAGCGGGCCTCCGCCATCCAGTGGGCGTCCGGCGTCCGGGTCACCGGGACGTTCGAACCCCACATCATCAGGTACGCGGCGTCCCACCAGTCGCCCGACTCCGGCACGTCGGTCTGGTCGCCGAAGACCTGTGGCGAAGCGACCGGCAGATCGGCGTACCAGTCGTAGAAGGAGAGCATCGGCGCGCCGATCAGGCTCATGAAACGTGCCCCGGCCGCGTGCGACACCATCGACATCGCGGGGATGGGGGAGAACCCGGCGATGCGGTCCGGGCCGTGCGTCTTGATCGTGTGGACGTGCGCCGCGGCGACCAGCTCGACCGCCTCGTCCCAGCCGGCCCGCACCAGCCCGCCCTTGCCGCGCGCCCGCTGGTAGCGGCGGCGGCGCTCCGGGTCGCCCTGGATGTCCGCCCAGGCCAGCACGGGATCGCCCAGCCGCCCCTTCGCCTCCCGGAACATCTCCAGCAGGACGCCCCGGACGTAGGGGTGACGGACCCGGGTGGGGGAGTACGTGTACCAGGAGAACGCGGCGCCCCGCGGACAGCCGCGCGGCTCGTACTCGGGACGGTCGGGCCCCACCGACGGATAGTCCGTCTCCTGGGTCTCCCACGTGATGATGCCGTCCTTGACGTACACCTTCCAGCGGCAGGAGCCGGTGCAGTTCACCCCGTGCGTCGAGTGCACGACCTTGTCGTGACTCCAGCGGTCCCGGTAGAAGGAGTCCGCCTCGCGGCCGCCGGTCAGACCGATGCTGTGCAGGTCGGGTGCCGCTGTGCCGTGGCGGAAGAACCGTCCGGCACGCAGCAGCGCCGCGCCCGGTTCGGTGGGCGGTGTCCGCGTGTCCGTCACGTGCGCTCCCTTGCTCACCCCGTGTCTCGAACCTAGGGGCGGGCGCGGGAGCGCACCCGTTCACGGCACCCGTACGGGTCAGGACTTGACGGCGACCCCCGCGTACACCGGGACGGGGCCCTCCGCCTGATCCGCCAGGTCCTCCTCCTCCGGGCGCCACTCGGAGACCGCCACCACGCCCGGATCGACCAGCTCCAGACCGTCGAAGAACCGGGTGAACTCGTCCCGCGAACGGGGATGGAAGGGCGTGCCGCTCCGGCGGAACAGCTCGGCGGCCTTCGTCACACCCTCCGGACTGATGTCGGAGGTCACCTGGGACAGCACCAGGAAGCTGCCCGGCACGAGCGCGTCGACATACCCCTTGAGCAGCCCGTACACGTCGTCCTCGCCGGCGTCGCCCAGATAGTGGGTGAGCGCGACCAGCGACAGCGCGACGGGCCGCGTGAGGTCCAGGGACTCGCCGGCCAGCCGCATGATCGTCTCGGGGTCCCGGACATCGGCGTGCACGTACTCGGTGGAACCCTCGGCGGTGCCGTGCAGCAGCGCCTGCGCGTGACGCAGCACGATCGGGTCGTTGTCGGCGTAGACGATCCTCGACTCCGGCGCGCTCCCCTGGGCCACCTGGTGCAGGTTCGGCTCCGTGGGGATGCCCGTCCCGATGTCGAGGAACTGCCGTATCCCCGCGTCGGCGGCGGCCCGCGTCGCCCGGTGCATGAACCGGCGGTTGGCGCGCGCCCCGCGCACCGCGGTGCCGTCCGCCGCGAGGATCCTGCGCGCCAGCTCCTCGTCCACCGGGTAGTTGTCCTTGCCGCCCAGCCACCAGTCGTAGACGCGAGCGGGGTGGGGCCGGCTGGTGTCCACGCGGGTGGGCGCGGCTTCACGTTCGGTCATGCGGCTGCTCCTCAAGGTGCTCGATGGGTGCGACGGCGTCTCAGGAACTCTCGCGGAACTCCTGGAGGATCCTCCTGGTGCGCTGCACGGACGCCGCGTGGGCGGACATGAGGTCGAGGACCTCCAGGTGCTGCGACACCTCCGGGCGCGAGTCGAGGTACAGGGCGCCGGTGACGTACTCGCTGTACACCATGTCCGGCAGCTCGGGCTCCGCGAAGCGGAACAGCGCGAACGACGTGTACGTCCCCGGGTGCGGGCCGCTCGCGTACTCGGCGACCTGGAGCGTGACGTGACCGCCGTCCATGGCCACGAGAAGCCGGTCGATCTGGTCGCGCATGACCCCGCCGTCGATGCTCACGGGCCGGCGCAGCGCCGTCTCGTCCATGATCACCCACAGGTGCGGCGGGTTCTCGCGGGTGAGCAGCTTCTGCCGGTTCATGCGCAGCGCGACATGCCGCTCTATGGCCTCGGGGCCGGTCTGTCCGACGGTCCCGGCCTCCAGCACGGCGCGCGCGTAGTCCTCGGTCTGCAGCAGACCGGGAACGAAGTGCGGCTCGTACGAGCGGATCATCCGGGCGGCGCCCTCGAGACTGACGTGCATGCTGAACCAGTCGGGCAGCACGTCGTGGAAACGCTGCCACCAGCCCGGCTGGTTCGCTTCCTCGGCCAGCGCGACGAACGTGCTCACCTCGCCGTCGGCCACCCCGTACGTCTCCAGCAGCATCTGCACGTAAGGGATCTTGAGGGCGACCTCGGCCATCTCCATGCGCCGTACCGTCGCCGGGGCGACCCGCAGCACCTGGGCCGCCTCCTCGCGCTTCAGCCCGGCGGCCTCCCGAAGCTCCTGCAACCGCCGCCCCAGTACCACCTGCCCCACGGTGGGCGCAGCCCGCCGCTCACTCACGCCACGCCTCCCCACGCGCCGAAGTCTGCGTGCAGTGTGTCATGTTCGCGGAGAACCCTCAGGGGGTCCGGGGCAACGGACCGGTGGGCAGCGGGCTTTGTGACCTCGGGGGTGCGGGCGCCGGTGCGCGCACGCTCAGAGATCGACCGGCGACGCGTCGTCGCCGAGTCCGGGGCGCACCCGCGTCAGCAGGCACTCTTCCAGTACGGACGCGTAGATGGCCGCTCGGGTGGCGGCGGGGTGGCTCGGCGGCCAGATCCCCCGGCGGAAGACACAGCGGCGACCGCGGAAGTGCAGCACGGCCGTGGCGGCGACGGCCACATCGCCCGCGGCGCCGGGCACGACGTCGCAAGTGAGCGATTCCAGTTCGGCGCCCCGTCGCGCGCACAGGTCCTGGACGGCCCGGTGGGCGGACCGCAGGAACACGTCCGTGTACTCCTGCGGCCCGCCCGGGTCGACGCGGTCGTCAGTCACCGCAGTTGTGCATCGCGCTGTCCACCGAGGCCAGGACGACCTCACCGCCGCCGGCCGGAAGGACGAGGTGGACGCCGTTGACCTTGACGCCTGAGTCGGCGGCGGTCGAGGGCACTTGTTCGTTCACGATGAGCCGGCCACCTCCGACGAGCGGGATCTCCGTATTCGGATCACCCGACACGTTAACCGGAACTCCCGCGATCTTCAGGGTGAGTGCGGTGCTGCCCGTGGCCTTGCCGCACTGGCCGCTGGAGGTCGCGGTGAGCCCGGACACCTCGATGAGGGGCACACCGGGCAGTCCGATGCGGGCCTGCGCCACGGTCGAGACCGCCGTGACCCTGCCGGGGGCGAGCGTCGTGGTGACGTCGGGGCACAGCTTCTGCGCGGACAGCAGGGGGGAGGTGTACGCGGCCGAGCACGGGGTGTCGGTCGCGGTCGCGTCCGCCGTGCGGACGGTTCCGGTGTCGGGCCGCGGATCGATTTTTAGCAGCGGTACGCCGAGGAGGTCGACGTGTGCCGACATGCCGTAGGCGCGGCCTGTCGCGTACTGAAGCTTCAGCTGCGCGGAGGTGTCGGAGGCGAGATGGCCGGCGTCACCGGCGAAGGACGCGCGCAGCGGGACGGTGGCGGCGTCGGTCAGCGGCTGGTCCACCGACGCGACGGTGCAGACAGCGGTCCCGGTGTCGCTCGTCGTCCCCGTACACGTCTGCTCGTCGTCCCCGGTGCCGAGGGCGAAGCGCACGGTGCGCCCGGATACCGCGTCCCCGCGGAAGTCGGTGAGCTCGGCGGCCAGTCGGGCGGACGTTCCGTTGGCCAGGTGGGTCACGCCGGTGTAGTCGAGTTCGGTCGGCGAGGTCAGGCCCAGTTCGGCGGACGTGCCGGACGGGTTGTAGTCGTCGTCGCCGCCGAAGGTGACGGCGACAGGCACGGCGTTCGACGCTCCCTGCGGCTGGTCGACCGAGTCGATGGTGCAGGTCGCCGTGCCCGATGCCGTGGTGGTCCCTGTGCACGTCTGCTGCGTGGCCCCCGTGCCCAGGGCGAATCGCACGGCACGGCCGCCTACCGGCGTCCCGAAGTCGTTGGTGAGCTTCGCCGACAGTCGGGCCGGTGATCCGTTCACCGCGCTGTCGGCACCGGTGTAGGTGAGGGCCGTGTCCACCTTGTGGGGCTGCTCCGGACCGGGGCAGGCGGCAGCCTGGAGGCAGGGCAGGAAGTAGTAGGCCGTGATGATCCCGAACGGCCTGCCGTCACCCGAGCGCGGGTCGTTGTGGGTGACGTACACGACGACGAGGCTGGCGTCCGTGTTGGTGCAGATCACCCGGTTGTCCGGAGCGGGGACGCAGAACCCCTCGGTGCCGACGGTCTCCTGGATGTCCTCGTGGTCGGGCACCACACCGTGTTCCAGGATGTGCCGCCTGCCGAAGCCGTCCACGGGAGGGTTGCACTGGGGCGTCTTGCAGTCGCTCTGCCCTTCCCGCAACGGGATGTCGTTGCCCGCCGTGCCCCGGAAGCTGTCGACGACGGTCCAGTCGATCATGTTCGGATTCGGATCGCCGGGGTCGGCGCTCGCGGTGGCGGGTGCGACGAGGGCGGCCAACAGGGCCATGAGCAAGGTGAGCAGAGCTGTAGACAGATGTCGGCGACCCCGGCTGTATGCCGGGGCGCGCATGGGCGTGCGCGGACGACCGTGAAGAACCGGCACGGAATCCCCTCCTTGTGACCGGCCCGCCCGGTGACGGCCCGGCGTCCCCGCGACGACCGGACCGCCTCGGGATACTCACCCTGCCGTCCAGTAAGGGGCATGACAAAGGGTTGCTGTGCTACGGCGCGTTGCCGGTGCGGGGAGCCCGGTGGGCCCCAGGGAGCGTGCGGGCCCGTAGCCGCGGGAGGGTCCGTCGGAGGGTGTACCGGACGGGGCTTCGTCCGGTGATGACCGGAGGGGCGATTACCTCCGACGTAATCGACCCCCACCCGAGCCCCCGGCATGGTGGGCGTACTGGTTCCCGGGCCGGCGCACTCCGGTCCGGGGGCCAGGCGTCCCCACTGCAGGGATCCCTGCAGGAGTCCCGCTGGAATCCGACCTCGACGGAGGGTGATCCGCCATGTCCGCAACCCAGTTCGCAGCCCTGGCCCGCACGACCGAGCCGCGCACCGCGCTGCGCCGGTTCCTGGTGCTGGACGCCCTGGTCACCGGCGCCAACGCGGTCGCCTACCTGGCCGCCTCCGGGCCGCTCGGGAGGCTGCTCGGTGTCGGGTCCGGCCTGCTGCTCGAACTCGGGCTCGTCCTCGCGGTGTACGCGGCGGCCGTCGGTCTGCTCGCTTCGCGGGCCGAGCCCTCCGCGTGGGCCGTGCGTGCCGTGATCGAGACCAACCTGGCCTGGACGCTGCTGAGTTGCGCGGCTGTCGCCCTGTGGCTGTCGCCGAGCACCACGGGCACCGTGTGGGGCGTGCTGCAGGCGCTCACGGTGGCGGGTTTCGCGGCGCTCCAGTACGCGGCACTGCGGGCCCGCGAAGCCTGAGCCCGGTGAGCCTCAGGACAGAGTCGATCGAAGGTACTTGACCGTCGCCGGGTCGGCCGGGAGGAACGTCTCGATGGCCAGCTCGGCGACGGTCACGTCCATCGGCGTGTTGAAGGTGGAGATGGACGAGATGAACGACAGGGTCCGGCCCTCGTGCTCGATCTGCATCGGCAGCGCGAAGTACGGGACCGGGCCCATGGGTTCGTCGTCCTCCTCCGGCTCCGGGACCGGGTAGGCCGCCACTTCCTCGTACAGGGCGCGCAGCGATTCCGAGCGGCGCAGGGCGATCTGACGGTCCATCTGGGCGAGCAGATGATCGCGCCACGCGCGCAGATTGCGGATGCGCGGGGCCAGCCCCTCCGGGTGGAGGGTGAGTCGCATCGCGTTCAGCGGGGGTTCGAGGAGGTGCTCAGGGACGCCGTCCAGGAGCATGGCGATGCCGCGGTTCGCGGCGAGGACGTTGTACGTGGCGTCCACCACCAGCGCCGGATACGGCTCGTAGCCCTGGATCAGCCGTTCCATGCCCTCGCGCAGGGCGTCCATCGAGGGGTCGTCGAGCGGTGTCTCCGGGTAGTACGGCGCGTAGCCGGCTGCGAGGAGCAGCGCGTTGCGGTCCCGCACCGGGATGTCCAGGTGCTCCGCCAGACGCAGCACCATCTCCTCGCTGGGACGTGAGCGGCCCGTCTCGATGAAGCTGATGTGACGGGCCGAGGATCCCGCGCGCAGCGCGAGCTCCAGCTGGCTCACCCGCCGTTGCTCCCGCCAGCCGCGCAGCAGCGGGCCGACGCCCTCCTCGGCACGGCGCTCCTTGCCTGCGCCGTGCACGGCGCCTCTGCCGGCGGGGGCACTGGGAAGCATGGCGGCTCCGGACGCGACAATCCTCATACGACGACGGTAGTCGAGGAACGGCGACGGCGGCCGGGCAGCGGCCACCGCGGCCGGCCGAGGAACGGCTCGTGAGCGGTGCGGAGGACGGCGAGTGAGCGGTACGGAGGACGGCGAGTGAGCGGTACGGAGGACGGCGAGTGAGCGTGACCGGGATCGGGCGTCCGGACTGGCAGACCGAGGCGGTCTACCGCGCACGCGTGCGCGGTTGCCTGCTCGGCGGCGCGATCGGCGACGCCCTCGGTTATCCGATCGAGTTCGTCTCCCTCGAAGGGATCCGCTCCGCGCACGGTCCCCGGGGCGTGACCGGTCTCGTACCCGACGCCGACGGAGTCGTGGGACGGGTCAGCGACGACACACAGATGACGCTGTTCACCGTCGAGGGGCTCGGGCAGGCGCACGCACGCGAGCGCCGCAAGGGCATCGGTGGCGGCGCACCGCGGCTGGTGCGCTGGGCCTACGAGCGGTGGCTGGAGACCCAACGCCGGCCCGGCCCCGCGGACAGCGCGTTCTCCGGCTCAGGAGGGCACGGCCCCGGCGGATACGCAGGCCCCACCGGTGGTCTGGCCACGCAGCCCTGGCTCTACGCCCGCCGCGCCCCCGGCAACGCCTGCCTCTCCGGGCTCGAACAGGACCACGTCCCCGACCCCGCTCTGCGGCTCGGGCCGCCGGGCGAGGTGAACCCCCAGTCCAAGGGGTGCGGTGCCGTCATGCGCTCGGCGCCCTTCGGGCTCGGCCCCGTGACGGAGGACGTCGCCTTCGGGCTCGCGGCCCGCTGCGCCCAGATGACCCATGGCCACCCCACCGGGTACTACGCGGCCGGGGCGCTGGCCGCGATGGTCGTGCACCTGGTCGCGGGGGAGTCCGTCGAGAGCTCCGTCCTGCGGGCGCTCAGGCTGCTCGCCCGGCACCCCTGCCACGAGGAGACGTCGGCCGCCCTGCGGCGCGCCCTGGAGCTGGCCGACGCGGGTGAGCCCGACGCGGAGCAGGTGGAGCGGCTCGGCGCGGGCTGGGTCGCCGAGGAGGCCCTCGCCATCGCGGTGTACTGCGCGCTGGCCCGCCCCCGTGTGGGCGACGCACTGCTGCTGTCCGTCAACCACTCCGGTGACAGCGACTCCACCGGCGCCATCTGCGGCAACCTGCTCGGCGCCCGCCACGGCGACCACGGGCTTCCGCAGCAGTGGCTGGAGCGGGTCGAGGGACGGGCATGGATCGCCGCGACCGCCGACGACTTCGCGGCGGAGTGCGTCCGGCGCTGAGCCGTGCCGGGCACCGCCTCGGTATTCGTTCTCCGGCAGGCGTCCCGTGCCGGGCACCGCCTCGGCATTCCTTCCCCGGCAGGCGTCCCGTGCCGGGCACCGTCGCGGTTCTCCTCCCCTGGCAGGCGTCCCGTCCCGGGGAAGGCCTCGGGCGCGGGAAGCCCCGGCCGGGGGAAGCTCTTGCCCGGGAGCACTCCGGTCGCGGGGAGGCCTCAGCCGGCGGAGGCCCCGGACGAGGCAGCTCACCGCCGTTCCGACGTTCGCGGCAGCGGGGCCGGCCCCTGCGGCCCTTGCGGAGCGCGGGAACGAGGCCGGCCCTTGCGGAGCGCGGGAACGAGGCCGGCCCTTGCGGAGCCCAGGGAACAGGGCAGGCCCCTCCGAACCCGGGGAACGAGGCCGGCCCTTCCGGAGCCTGGGGAACAAGGCAGGCCCTTCCCGAGCCCGGGGACCGAGGCCGGTCCTGCGGAGCCCGGGAACCGACACCCCCCCGGAGCCCGGGAACCGACGCCGACCCGGGCCCGGCGGACCGACAACGGCCGATGTCCACGGAGCCGGGCGCGAGCCCCTGTGGCACGCTGAGGAATGCGGGAACCCGCAGCCCCTTCCCCCCGAGAGGAGCGAGGTCATGGCCGTCCAGCCGCTGTCGCAGAAGGAGATCGAGGACCGGCTGGCCGAGCTGCCGGGCTGGTCGCTGGACGGCGACCGCCTCGCCCGCTCCTACCGGCTCGGCTCGCACTTCGCGGCCACCGCGATGGTGGTGCACATCGCACAGGTGCAGGAGGAGCTCGACCATCACTCCGACCTCACCCTCGGCTACAACACGATCTCGCTCACCGTGAACACGCACAGCATCGGCGGCGCGGTCACCGAACTCGACTTCCGTCTCGCCCGCAGGGTGGAGGACCTCGCACCGGGGCACGGGGCACACTGACCCACGTGCTGGACTACGACAGGGAAGCGGACGACTACGACGCGACGCGCGGCGGCGAGCCACGCGCCGCCGCGGCGGCCGGTTCGGCCCTCGGGCTGGTGCCGGCCGGCGCGCGCAACCTGCTCGACGTCGCCTGCGGCACGGGGATCGTGACGCGACGCCTCGCCGCGGGCCGGCCCGGACTGCGGGTGACGGGCGTCGACTCCTCCGCGGGCATGGCCCGCACGGCCGCGGCGCGCCTCCCGGGTGCCATAGTCCTCGGCGACTCCCGCCGACTTCCCTTCGCGGACGGCTCGTTCGACGCGCTCACGGTCATCTGGCTGCTGCACCTGCTGGCCGACGCGGAAGCCGTGGTGGCCGAGGCCGCACGTGTCCTGCGGCCCGGCGGCGTCCTCGTCACCACCGTGGACAAGGACGCCGCGCACCACGTGGACAGCGACATCGACGCGCTCGCCGCGCCCTACCGCACCGGGCATGCCACGGACGGGGCCGCGCTCGTCACGGCGTACGCCGCCGCGCACGGTCTCCACCCGAGCGGAACCGCCCGCTTCCCGGGGCACGGCCAGGGCCGCGTCCCCCGCCGGCTGGCCCGCCGCATCCGGGACGGCGCGATCTACCCCGCCGGCGGTGCCGAACTCGCCGACCGCGTCGAGGCCCTGCCGGACCCGGACTCGCCGCGCCCGGACCCCGAGTTCACCCTGCGGGCGTACCGCCGGGTCTGAGCCGTCACACCGGCTCGCGCCGGGTGAACTCCATGACCCAGTTGGTCACCCAGGTCCGCTCCCCGTCCACCGAGAAGGCCTGCTCCCACCGGGCGGTGGTCGCCGAGATCCCCGACCACACGAAGCGCACCCGTACGTCCTTCCCGTCGTGCGTGTCGTCCCCGAGGAACTCGCCGCGCCCGTCGGGCCCGAACCGCCCGTACACCGGAGGGAAGAGCCGGCCGCTGCGGCTGCTGGACCAGTGCAGCGACCACCGGCGCGCCTCAGGGTCGAAGAGCCGCAGGGTGAGCCCCTTCCAGCCGAGGTCCGGCACGTCGATCTCGTCGATGTCGGCGGCCCCGTCGAACAGGCTCCGGCAGTGGCTCGTGGCGGGGAACTCCTCCCAGCCGCCGTCCGGGTCGAGGGAGTCGGTCAGCCGGCGGTTGTGGACGTCCCAGTCGCCGAGCAGGAAATCGAAGTCGTGCGGGGTGCTCATGAGCGGTCTCCCGTGGTTCCCTCGGGCAGCGAGTCGGCCAGGTAGGCCTCCAGGTCGGGGGTGTCGGGGGCGAGCAGATGCCGCACCCAGGCGTCGCGTTCGTGCACGATCGGCGGCAGTTCCCAGACGCAGCCGATCCAGGGACGGCCGGGCACGACGAAGTGCGTGGGGTCACG
This sequence comes from Streptomyces sp. NPDC025784, assembly GCF_055558435.1. Taxonomy (NCBI): domain Bacteria; kingdom Bacillati; phylum Actinomycetota; class Actinomycetes; order Kitasatosporales; family Streptomycetaceae; genus Streptomyces; species Streptomyces sp. NPDC025784. The sequence continues at coordinate 618,921 of NZ_JBVHMN010000002.1, read as the reverse complement.
GTCGGGGCAGCCCAGTACCGGCTGGCCCGCCGCCGCGCCGCCGAAGTGCAGGACGTTGTCCCACACCCAGCTGTAGACGTTGAGATACGCGCCGTCGTCGCCGCCGCGGTGCAGCACGACGAAGCCGGCCGGCGGGGTGCCGTCCGGTTCGGGGAGCAGCCGCGGCAGTATCGCGTACGCCGCACGCTCGACCTCGGGCGCGATGCCGGCGGGGTCCGAGGTGACGTGATAACGCTTGATGTGCCGCCCCGCCACCTCGATGGGCGGCGGCACGGTCAGGAATTTCTCCCGGAAGCCAGAGGAGGCACCCGGTACGCCAGGGGCGGTCCCCCGGGCGTCCGGAGCGGTCGCCGCGGCGTGCGGGGCGGTCTCCCCGAGGTGCGGGGCGGTCTCCCGGGGGTCCGGGGAGGCGGAGAAGGTCGTCGAAGCCATGACCGGACGCTAGGCCCGCTCCACTGACATCCTGTGTCAGTGAAAGCCGGCCGACTCGTCTCGATCCTCCTCCTGCTCCAGACCCGCGGCCGGATGACCGCCGCCCAGCTCGCCGAGGAGCTGGAGGTCTCGGTGCGGACCGTGTACCGCGACGTCGAGGCGCTGGGCGCGGCCGGCGTGCCGTTGTACGGAGACGCGGGCCACGCGGGCGGCTATCGGCTCCTCGACGGCTACCGGACGCGTCTCACCGGCCTCACCGCCGGGGAGGCCGAGGCGCTCTTCCTCGCGGGCGTCCCCGGACCGGCCGCCGAACTCGGCCTCGGCCCGGTCCTCGCCGCCGCCCGGCTGAAGGTGCGCGCCGCCCTCCCGCACGAACTGCGCGGACACGCGGACCGGATCAGCAGCCGTTTCCATCTGGACGCGCCCGGCTGGTACGCGGACGCCGACGACACCCCGTACCTGCCGGCGGTGGCCGACGCCGTGTGGAACGGACGGGTCCTGCGGATCCTGTACCGCCGCTGGCGCGAGCCGACCGACGTGGAGCGCCGGCTGGAGCCGTACGGTCTGGTCCTCAAGGCGGGCCGCTGGTACGTCGTCGCGGGACCGGGCCCGCGCACCTACCGCGTCGACCAGATCCTCGAACTTGCCTCGACACAGGAGGAGTTCACCCGTCCCGAGGACTTCGACCTGGCCGCGTACTGGACCTCCTACCAGCAGGACTTCCACCGGCGGCTGCGCAGCGGCCGGGCCGTCGTCCGGCTGGCTCCCGGAAGCCGTCCGAGCGGACCGCTGGCCGACGCGGTGGCCGCCGACGGCCGTACGGACGAGGACGGCTGGACGCGGGTGACCGTGCCCATCGAGTCCGTGGAACAGGCGCACGACGACTTCCTGCGGCTCGGCGCGGCGGTCGAGGTGCTGGACCCGCCGGAGCTGCGCGAGCGGATCGCCGCGACGGTGCGGGAGCTGGCGCGCCGATACGGATAGAGAGCGCTTGCTGAGAAGCGGCAACTCCCGTGCGGTCGGCGGCGACTGAGGGGACGGAATCCGTCTGTCCTCCCAGGAGGTACCCACCGTGCAGCATCCGCACAGGCAGCACCGCAGACGCACGATCGGCTCGGCGACGGCGGCCGCGGCGGCACTCGTCGCCGCCGGCCTCACCGCCCTCGGTACCGGATCGGCCGAAGCCGCCACGGCCCGGCAGGTCGAGGCCCTCGACCGGGGCGTCGTCAGCGTCCACACCGACAGCGGCAACCTGGTCAGCTGGCGCTGGCTGGGCACCGACCCGAACGACGTGTCCTTCAACGTCTACCGGGCCGGCACGAAGGTGAACCCGTCCCCGGTCACGGGCTCCACGAACTACTTCCACTCCGGGGCGCCCGCGCAGGCCGACTACACGGTCCGCGCGATCGTGAACGGCGTGGAGCAGGGCGACTCGGTGCACGCCGTCCAGTTCCGCACCGGCTACAAGGACGTGCCCCTCTCCCCGCCCGCCGGCGGCACCACACCCGACGGAGTCGCCTACACCTACGAGGCCAACGACGCCTCCGTCGGCGACCTCGACGGAGACGGACAGCTCGACTTCGTCCTCAAGTGGCAGCCGACGAACGCCAAGGACAACTCCCAGTCCGGCTACACCGGCAACACGATCGTCGACGGCATCAAGCTCGACGGCACCCGTCTGTGGCGCGTCGACCTGGGCAGGAACATCCGCTCGGGCGCCCACTACACCCAGTTCCAGGTGTACGACTACGACGGCGACGGCACGGCCGAGGTCGCCATGAAGACGGCGGACGGCACGACGGACGGCCGGGGCACCGTGATCGGCAGCTCCTCCGCGGACCACCGCGACTCCAGCGGCTACGTCCTGTCCGGACCCGAGTACCTGACCATGTTCAACGGCCTGACGGGAGCCGCCATGGGCACCGTCGACTACGTCCCGGCCCGCGGCACCGTCTCGTCCTGGGGCGACTCGTACGGCAACCGCGTCGACCGGTTCCTCGCCGGGACCGCCTATCTGGACGGCAGCCGGCCCTCGTTGATCATGGCGCGGGGCTACTACACCCGGACCGTCATCGCCGCCTGGGACTGGCGCGGCGGCGCGTTCACCCGGCGCTGGACGTTCGACACCAACTCCTCGACCAACAGCGGTAAGGGGTACGACGGCCAGGGCAACCACCAGCTGTCCGTGGCGGATGTCGACGGCGACGGCAAGGACGAGATCGTGTACGGCTCGATGGCGGTGGACGACAACGGCTCCGGGCTGTGGACGACGAGGAACGGCCACGGCGACGCGATGCACGTCGGCGATCTCGACCCGTCCCGCGCGGGCCTGGAGGAGTTCAAGGTCGACGAGGACTCCAGCAAGCCGTCGTCGTGGATGGCGGACGCGAGGACCGGCGCCGTCCTGTGGTCGACGGCCGCCGACGGCGACAACGGCAGGGGCGTGTCGGGGGACGTCTGGGCGGGCAGCGCGGGGGCCGAGTCGTGGTCCTCCAAGGCCGACGGCGTCCGCGACCCGAAGGGGACCGTGGTGGCGAGCCGCAAGCCGGGCAGCGTCAACTTCCTGTCCTGGTGGGACGGCGATCCGGTCCGTGAACTCCTCGACGGCACCCATGTCGACAAGTACGGCACGTCCGCCGACACCCGCCTGCTGACCGGCGCGGGTGTCCACTCGAACAACGGCACCAAGGCGACCCCGTCCCTGTCCGGAGACCTGTTCGGCGACTGGCGCGAGGAGGTCGTCTGGCCGACGACCGACAACACGGCGCTGCGTATCTACTCGACGCCGTACGAGACGACCACGAAGATCACCACCTTGCTGCACGACACCCAGTACCGCACCGCGCTGGCCTGGCAGAACACCGCCTACAACCAGCCGCCGCACCCGAGCTTCTTCCTGGGCGACGGCATGCCGACGGCGCCACGGCCGGCGGTGTACGCGCCGTGATCCGCTGAGGCGGCGCCCGCGGAGAACGGGCCGGGGCAGCCGCGCGATCCCGTCGCGCGGCTGCCCCGGGCGGGTCCGGATCCCCGGCCGGTCAGGTCACCGTGCAGGTCCGGTCGTCGAGTCGGAACGACGTGGGTCTCGTGTTCGAGCCCGTCCAGCTGCCCGTGAAGCCGAAGCCCACCGACGAACCCGGCGCCACGGCGGCGTTCCAGCTCACGTTCCTCGCGGTCACGGCCGTGCCGTCCTGGGTGTGGTCCGCGTTCCACAGCTGGGTGATGCGCTGGCCGTCCGGGAACGTCCAGCCGAGCGTCCAGCCGTTCCAGGCGCTCGTGCCGGTGTTCGTCAGGGTCACGTCCGCCTGGAAGCCGCCCGACCACTGGTTGGTGATCTGGTAGGTCACCGCACAGGCACCCGCCGGTGCCGGATCGGTGCCACCGCCACCGTCGCCGCCGCTCGTGTCGGAGGTGTCGCCGTAGACGATCCCGCGCCCGTTCGTCGACACGTACACCCGCCCGTAGACCCGGGGGTCGCCGGTGACGGCCGCGCCGGTCCAGCCCCACTGGTGGGCGTCGTCGTTGATACGGGTCCAGGTCGCGCCCTTGTCGGTGGACCGGAAGATCCCGCGGACACCGCCGATCTTCGCGCTGGTGTAGAGCGTCCGGTACGAGGCACCGGTGGCGGCCTTGCCGAAGCCGATGGTGTCGGCCTGCTCCACTCCGGCCAGCCTGGTGAAGGTCGCGCCGCCGTCCGTCGAGTGCCACAGCCCGTACGCCCCGTCGCTCGCGCCGCCCGCCAGCCACACGTCGCCCTTCGTGCCGGGCAGCGCCTTGAAGCGCACGCTGTCGCCGCTCGGCAGTCCGCTCGCCGGGGACGCGGTGAAGGTGGCGCCGCCGTCCGAACTCACATAGAACGTGCCGGACTTGAAGCCGTAGAAGGTCTTCGGGTCGGCCCGGTCGGACTCGACCCGTGCCCCGGCCGGGATGCCGGAGGACGCCGACCACGACGTACCGAACCCGGTGGTGTACTGCACCCCGGTGCCGGACGGGCTCCACACGAAGCGGCTGCCGTCCGAGGCCGCGGCGACCGTGCCGCCGCCGGTGACGCCCGAAGGGTCGGTGCCCGCGAACCAGTCGGCACCGTTGTCGGTCGAGAAGCCGATGTGCGGGCCGGAGTCGAGGTCGCCGACCCGGACCACCGTGTTCGGGTTCGTCTCGGCGTAGTCCAGGCCGGTCGTGGTGGTGAGGTTCGGCGAGGTGTACATCATCGAGGGGACCTTGGTGAGATCCGTGTGCCGGAATCCGCCGATGTCACCGAGCGCGCTGAGCAGCGGAGCACCCGAGGGGGGAGAGACGAGGTCGTTGACGGCCGTCTCCTCCAGTCCCCGGACCATGGGTTCGACCGTGAACGTGCCCCCGCTGTCCCAGTCGGTGAGGTTCTCGGTGCCGTAGACCGTCGCGCCCGTTCCGTACATCATCCGTGCGGAGTCGAACGGGTCGATCTCCAACGCCTCGGTCATCCAGCCGAGTTTGGGGGTCTGCTCGGGCGGTGCGGGATTCGCGCCGAAGGTCAGCCAGGGCACGGAGGAGACGTCCATCGTGTAGCGGTTCGAGCGGTTCGGGTACGACGTGTAGTCCCAGGCCTTCGTCCAGGTGCCGCCGCTGTCGGTGGACCGGAAGATCTGGCTGTCCGGCCACCAGGAGCTGTACGCCGTCGCCATCACGGTGCCCGGGTGCTGCCGGTCGACGGTCAGGCCGCCGAACCCGTAGTAGGTGTCGGCCTCCGCTACCGGGCTGATGTCCGTCCAGGTCCCGCTGCCGGTCGCGTACCGCCACAACCGGCCTTTCCCGCCGTCGTACGGGCCGCCCTTGTCGCTGTAGGCCAGATACAGGTAGCCGTTCGCCGCGTCGAGCACGCCCTTGTGGGCGAGGTAGCCGGTGGGCTGCCCCGCGAGCCGGGACCACGTCGTGCCGCCGTCCGTCGAGCGGTAGACCGCGTTGTCCTTGTCGGCGACGCCCACGTAGACCGTCTGCGTCGTACTGCCCTTCGTGCCGGTCGACTCGTCGAAGGTGACCCAGACGATCCCCTGGTTGTCGGAGGCGTAGCCGCTGGTGTCGGTGGCGTCCTGGACATAGTTGCCGGCGTTGGGGAACGCGGTGACCCGCGACCAGCTCGCCCCGGAGTCCGTGGAGCGCCACAGCCCCTTGCCGCTGGGCGCGCCGAGATACAGCACATTGTTCCTGTTGGGGTCGACGGCCAGCCGCTCGCCCATCCCCCGGCCGGGCATGTTGCCGCCCAGCTTGAACGGCAGGTCGGCCTTCTGCCAGCTGGCGCCCCGGTCGGAGGAGCGCAGCACCGCGCCGTTCGTCGGGTCCCAGCTGTTGGTGTATGTGCCGACCGCGGCGTACACCTTGTCCGGGTCGACGGAGTCCGAGGCGAGGCTGACGACTCCGGTGTGGCCCCACTCGTCCCAGCCGACCGAGTCGAGCAGCGGCGTCCAGCTCTTGGTGGACTCGGTCCAGCGGTAGGCGCCGCCGATGTCGGTGCGGGCGTAGGCGAGGTTCTTCTCGGAGCGGTTGAAGACGATGCCGGGGACGAAGCCGCCGCCGTCGATCCGGGCGTTCTTCCAGGTGTAGGTGTCCGCGGCGACCGTCGTCTGCGCGGTGTCCCTGGATCCGGCCGCCGTCGGGGCGTCCGCGGCCAGTGCGGGCGGGGTGCCGGCCAGTAATCCGGCCGCGAGCGCGAGCACGGCCGTCAGGATGCGGGTTCTGCGCACGGTGGGGTCCTCTCCGGGGAATGCGGGGGGAGGGAAAGGCGCGAAGGCCGGGCGGCCCTCAGTGCGGGTGAGGGACCGCCCGGCCGGGGCCCTGCCGTCAGGAGCAGGGCCGTGTACACGGAGCCTCAGCGGGGACTATTCGAGCAGCTCCGCGTACGAGCCCATGGCGAGTGCGATGTCCGCCTGGGCCCAGAAACGGTGGTACGTGAAGGAGGGCGCGGCGCCGCCCGCCAGATAGCTCTCGATCTTCGACCAGGCCGGGTCGTTCTTGTAGAAGGACCGGAGCGAGGCGAAGGTCGAGGAAGAGTTGATCCTGTCGCCGTTCGGCATCGTGCCGCTGAAGCCGCTCGGGACGTACACGCCGTCGTCGAAGCGGTTGTAGTCGGCGCGTGTCTCCGGGACGGCAATGCCCAGACCGTCCTGGTAGTTGCTCCACATGCCGTCGAGGAGCGCCTTCGCCGTCGTCTTCGCCTGGGTGTTGCCGGACCTGGCGGCGTAGTACGAGAGGGTCTTGGCGTACGCGGCGGCCACCCCGACGTCGTTCGTGTAGTCGGCGACGGTGACGTGAAGTCCGCTGTTGGCGCCGGGACTCGACGCGTTCCAGGTGTCCGGGGCGCCGGACCATTGGAGCGTGGACGGGATCTGGTAGGTGCCGTCCGGGTTGACGGTCGTCTTGGACAGCGCCCAGGAGACCCACTTGTCGAGGATCGTCTTCGCGCTCGCGTTCCCCGTCTGCTGGTAGTACTCGGCGACCCGCTCCATCGACCACGCCTGGAAGCCGAACCACTGGTTGGACGGCGGGTCGTGGTACACCGGCTGCTGGTCGTAGTACATGCCGTAGAAGGTCGGTGTGCCGGTCGGCGGGGTCGCGTAGCGGCCCGCCCAGCTGTTGGTCGCGCCGCCCGCGATGGCGCCCTCGTCCGACTGGAGCCAGCGGTAGAACTCCAGCTGCCGGCCGAGCGACTTGGCCCAGTCCGCCTGTCCGGTGGCCGACTTGGGCTTCAGGTCGGCGTTCGAGCTCAGCGCGTAGGCCGCCAGCGGGTTCTGGTAGCCGCCGTGCGTGTGGCTGGAGCCGATCCGCCAGGCCCATCCCGCGGAGGTGTCGGTGGCGCCGCCCCACGCGTAGTACCAGGACAACAGGTAGTGCGAGGCGTCCTTGCCGGTACCGGCCGCGCACGTCGACGGGCCGACACAGTTGCCGATCTTCTTGAAGTACTTGTCGTACATGGCGTAGCGCAGATAGTCGCCCATCTTCGCGGCCTTGCCGACGGTGGTGGACACGTCGTCGCCCTTGCCCTGGGCCTTGGCCCACACGTCGGCCCAGTACGCGGCCTGCACCGCGCGCGCGTCGGCGTCGGGCGCGTCGGTGTACTTCCACTGCTTCGCGTACGAGGAGTCGCCGGTGAACAGGTCCAGGTACCCGTTGGTGCCGCCGTACTTGAAGGCGTCACAGGTCGGCTGCGGCACCGTCTCCCACACCGACTCCTGCGCGCCGCGCTGGAAGGTGTTGATGTAGGACGGGCCGGTCGCCGTCGGGCCCGCCTCGCACTTGCCGGGCTCGTCGCCGTAGCCGTAGACGTTGTCGACGTCCTGGAGCCAGTGCATGCCGTACACGTCGTCCGTGCCGTACGCGCTCTTCAGCTCGGAGGCGATCGGGTCCGGTCCCACGGAGACGCCGGTGTCGAGCTTGGCCGGGTACTCGTTCGGGGTGTCCAGCTCAGGGGCGTACGTCGCCGGTTTCGAGGCGTTGTAGAAGGAGTTCGTCGGCTGGTCGGCGTGCGTGGGGATCATGTACGTCTCCATGGTCTGCCACGCGGCGTTGAACTTGGACCAGTCGCCGGTGACCTTCCCGTACATGGCCTGCAGCCAGATCAGATAGCTGTATGCCTCCGACGTCGTCTCGTGTCCCTGGTCCGGTGCCTCGACGATCAGTGTCTCCACCGAGTGGTAGGGGATGCCCTCGGGGGAGAAGTAGCCGTTCGCCGGGTCGGTGATCTTGCCGTAGAGGTCCAGGAAGCGTGCGTCGTACGCCTTGGAGGCGGCCAGTTCCGTCACGGTGACGGTGGCCTTGGTGTGGCCGGTCGCCGAGGCGGTGAAGGTGGCGGCGCCGGTGCCGGAGGCGTCGGCGGAGATCGTCACCTTCTGCGCGGTGTTCCAGTTCGACGGTGTGAAGGTGAGCGAGGAGCCGCCCGTGACCGACAGGCCGGTGTTGCCGTCCGTCCGGGCCACCGCGACCGTCACGTTCGCCGACGGCTGGGTGGACAGCTTCACGTCGAAGGTGCCCGTCCTGCCCTGCTGGACGCCGAGCTGGGACGGCGAGGCCACCACGGCGGGACCCGAGGCGACGGTGATGCCGACCGGCGTGGAGTCGGCGGACGCGCCGAGACTGTCGTACGCCTTCGCGATCAGCGAATGACTGCCCACGGTCAAGCCATTGGCCGACAGCGTGTACGGGGAGCTCGTGTCGGTGCCGAGCAGTGTGGTGTCGTCGTAGAACTCGACCTTGCTGACGGCCGCTCCGTCGGCGGCGGCCGCGGTCGCGGCCAGCGGTACGGCGTCGCCCTGGGAGTACATGGCTCCGGCGGTAGGACTGGTCAGCACGGTCAGCGGCGGCTGGTGCGCGCCGGCGCAGGTGGTGCCGTTGACCGTGAAGGACGTGGGGGCGGTGTTGGTGCCGCTGTACGTGAACTGGCCGCCGGTGGTGACGGCGGCCCCGGCGGCGATCGTCCCGTTCCAGTCCGCGTTCTTCACCGTGACCGTCCTGCCGGACTGGGACCAGGTGCCGTTCCAGCCGTTGGTGAGGGTCTGGTTGCCCGCGTAGGCATAGCTGAGGGTCCAGCCGGTGATCGCGTCCGCGCCGCGGTTGGTGATCGTCAGATCCGCGGTGAATCCGGAGCCCCAGTCATTCGTCTTGTAGTCGACGCTGCACTGAACCGCTGCTGCGTGTGCGGGAGTTGTACCCGTCGCCAGGGTCGTCAGGGGGAGTGCCAGGGCCGCCACGACAGCGGTCCACAGACGTCGCGACGTGCGACGTCCCGGTCTGGGGAGCATGTGCTGGTTCCTCCTTGCGGCTCGGAGAATGGGGGAGGAGCAACAAGCCTTGAACCAGTGGGAGCGCTCCCATAGTGGAGAGCGGGCTGTGAGCGGTCAAGGTGCTCGGTGAGTCGAAATGATTCGATTGATCAACAACGCAACACCTCTGTCCTTCGCTGACACTTGGCGCTAACTTCATCCGCACCAGTGGGAGCGGTTCCATCAGTCGACGCGTCCGTCACGACGCGCCCGAGCTGCAAGGAGTCGCTCATGCGACACCCCCCGCGTTCAGGACTTTTACTCGTCGGCGCCGCCGTCGCCCTCGTGGGCACGGCGATCGCGCCGACGGTCACGGCCTCGGGAGCCACTCCCGCGTGCACGGTGGAGTACTCCGTCACCAACCAGTGGGACTCCGGCTTTCAGGGCGCCGTGAAGATCACCAACAACATGGCCTCGATGAGCAGTTGGAGTCTCACCTTCGACTTCGCCCAGGGCCAGAAGGTCACCCAGGGCTGGAACGCCGAGTGGTCCCAGTCCGGCACCTCGGTGACGGCGGCCAATGAGAGCTGGAACGGCTCGCTGGCCACCGGCGCGAGCGTCAGCGCCGGCTTCCTGGCCTCGTGGTCCGGGAGCAACACGGCACCGACCGGATTCAAGCTCAACGGCACGGCGTGCAACGTGGACGGCGAGCCGACCCCCACCGACCCACCGCCCACCGATCCGCCCCCCACCGGTGAGGCGCCGAAGCTCCACGTGTCCGGGAACAAGCTCGTGGACGCGAGCGGCGCCACTCGCCGGATGCTCGGAGTCAACCGCTCCGGCGGCGAGTTCATGTGCGTCCAGGGATACGGCATCTTCGACGGACCGGTCGACGATGCCGCCGTCAAGGCGATCGCCGACTGGAAGGCCAACACGGTCCGTATCCCGCTGAACGAGGAGTGCTGGCTCGGCCTGTCCAACATCAAACCCGAGTACGGCGGAGCCAACTACATCGCCGCCGTCAAGGACCTGGTGGCCAAGGTCGAGGCGCACGGCATGACCCCGATCGTCGAACTGCACTGGAGCTACGGCCAGTACACCGGCAACTCCGCGGGCTGTTCCGACGTGCACGCCACCTGCCAGAAGCCGATGCCGGACGCGCAGTACACCCCGTCGTTCTGGTCCTCGGTCGCCGGCACCTTCAAGGACGACCCGGCCGTCGCGTTCGACCTGTTCAACGAGCCCTACCCGGACCGTGCGACGTCCACGACCACCCAGGCGTGGACCTGCTGGCGGGACGGCGGCACCTGCCCCGGCATCTCCTACGAGGTCGCCGGGATGCAGGACCTGGTCGACGCAGTCCGCGGCACCGGCGCCAGGAACATCGTCCTGGCCGGCGGTCTCGCGTACTCCAACGACCTCAGCCAGTGGCTCACGTACAAGCCGTCCGATCCCACCGGCAATCTGGTCGCCGCCTACCACGTCTACAACTTCAACACCTGCGCGAGCGAGAGCTGCTGGAACTCGACACTCGCCCCGGTGGCGGCCCAGGTCCCGCTCGTGGCCGGGGAGATCGGCGAGAACACCTGCTCCCACGGCTTCGTCGACACCGTCATGAAGTGGTTCGACGACCGGAACCTCTCCTACCTCGGCTGGACCTGGAACACCTGGGACTGCTCCTCGGGCCCCGCCCTGATCTCCGACTACGACGGAACCCCCACCTCGTACGGCATCGGGCTGCGCGACCACCTGCGCGCCCTCAACGGATGAGACACACACGTCAACGGATAGGACACCCGCACTCATGAGTCGCACCAGAACAGCGTTACTGGCGAGCCTGGTCCTCCTCGGCGGCGCGACCACGACCGGCACCGCTGCCGCCGCCGTCGCCCCCGAACCCGGCATCGCCGCCGTCCCCTGCACCGTGGACTACAAGGTGCAGAACCAGTGGGACACCGGCTTCACCACCGCCGTCACCGTCACCAACAACTCGGCCGCCAAGTCGTCCTGGTCGGTGAAGTGGTCGTACGCCGGGAACCAGAAGGTGACCTCCGGCTGGAACGCCAGGATCACCCAGAGCGGCACGGCCGTCACCGCCGCCAACGAGAGCTACAACGGCACCCTGGCGAGCGGCGGTTCGGTCAGCTTCGGCTTCAACGCCTCCTACAGCGGCACCAACGCCCTGCCGACCGGCTTCACGCTCGACGGCGTGACCTGCAACGTCGACGACGGAGGCGGCGGCGACCCCGACCCCGGACCGGACCCCTCCGGCAGGGTCGACAACCCGTACGCCGGCGCCAAGGTGTACGTGAACCCCGAGTGGTCCGCGAAGGCGGCGGCCGAACCCGGCGGCAGCCGGATCTCCAACCAGCCCACCGGTGTCTGGCTCGACCGGATCGCCGCCATCGACGGCGCGGGCGGCAGCATGGGGCTGCGCGCCCACCTCGACGCGGCGCTCGCCCAGAAGGGCAGCAACGAAGAGGTCGTCCAGCTCGTCGTCTACGACCTGCCCGGACGTGACTGCGCGGCCCTCGCGTCCAACGGCGAACTCGGCCCGACGGAGATCGACAAGTACAAGACGCAGTTCATCGACCCGATCGCGGCGATCCTCTCCGACAGCAAGTACGCCTCGCTGCGCATCGTCACCACCATCGAGATCGACTCGCTGCCCAACCTCGTCACCAACACCGGCAGCCGCGCCACCGCCACCCCGCAGTGCGACACCATGCAGGCCAACGGGAACTACGTGAAGGGCGTCGGTTACGCCCTGGCCAAGCTCGGTGCGATCCCCAACGTCTACAACTACATCGACGCCGGACACCACGGCTGGCTCGGCTGGGACGACAACTTCGGCCCGTCCGCGACCCTGTTCAAGCAGGCGGCGACCAGTGAGGGCGCAACCGTCGACGACGTGCACGGCTTCATCACCAACACCGCCAACTACAGCGCGCTCAAGGAGAACAACTTCACCGTCAACGACTCGGTGAACGGCACCACCGTGCGTCAGTCCAAGTGGGTCGACTGGAACCGGTACGTCGACGAGCTGTCCTACGCACAGGCCTTCCGCAACCAGCTCGTCTCGGTCGGCTTCAACTCCGGCATCGGCATGCTGATCGACACCTCCAGGAACGGCTGGGGCGGCAGCGCACGGCCCACCGGTCCCGGCGCGACGACCAGCGTGGACACCTATGTCGACGGCGGACGCTACGACCGCCGCATCCACATCGGCAACTGGTGCAACCAGTCCGGCGCGGGCCTCGGCGAGCGTCCGCAGGCCGCCCCGGCGACGGGCATCGACGCCTACGTGTGGATGAAGCCCCCGGGCGAGTCCGACGGCTCCAGCTCGGCGATCTCGAACGACGAGGGCAAGGGCTTCGACCGCATGTGCGACCCGACGTACACGGGCAACGCCCGCAACGGGAACAACCTGTCCGGCGCCCTGCCGAACGCCCCGCTGTCCGGGCACTGGTTCTCCGCGCAGTTCCAGCAACTCATGGCGAACGCCTACCCGGCGCTGTAGTCCCGGCGAACGGATGATCCGCCGGGGCCGGGCCGCAACGGCCGGGCCCCGGTGGATCGCGCACCCACCGCGGCGGTCCTCCGTGACGTGACGCCGCATCGCGCCGCCACCCATGGGGCCGCCCCGGACGACCGGAGGACGGGCGTACCGGGATTTTGCCGTTCGAGCAATACGGCTGGCCGTTTCCGGGAGCGGTGGCGCACGCTGTCGGCATGCCGAACGAGAGGCCTGCGACCATGCCACAGCACCACGACCACACCTCGCACGACCACACCTCGCACGGGCACGCCCCGCACGGCCACACCCACGTGGACTTCGCCGACATGCTCCCGCTGCTGGTGCAGGAGGCCGAGTTGTACACCCCGGCCTACGTCGAGGCCGCGGCCTGGCTGCGGGAGGTGCGCCCCGGAGCGGAACTGGTCGTGGACGCGGGCAGCGGCCCCGGCGTCATCTCCTGCCTCCTCGCCGACGCCTTCCCGGCGGCGCGCGTGGTCGCCGTGGACGTCGCCGAATCCCTGCTGACGGAAGCCCGCGCCCGCGCCGAGCGGCTCGGTGTCGCCGACCGGTTCAGCACGGTCGAGGCCGAACTCGCCGACGGGCTCGGCTTCCTGGACTACCCGGCCGACCTGGTATGGGCCAGCAGGTCGCTGCACCACGTGGGCGACCAGCGCGCCGCTCTCGCCGGGTTCGCGGAAGGCCTCGCGCCCGGCGGAGTGCTCGCCCTCCTCGAAGGCGGCCTGCCCAGCCGGTTCCTGCCGCGCGACTTCGGCATCGGCCGACCCGGTCTCCAGGCCCGGGTCGACGCGGCGCAGGAGGAGTGGTTCGCGAGGATGCGGGCCGACCTGCCCGGCTCGGTGACCGAGCCGGAGGACTGGCCCGCGCTGCTGTCCGCCGCCGGTCTGCGCCACACGGCGACCCGCACGTTCCTCCTCGACCTGCCCGCCCCGCTCTCCGACGAGGCCCGCGCCTTCGTCGTCAGCTCCCTCACCCGGCGCCGCGACGGCCTCGCCGAGGCCCTGGACGCCGACGACGTCGCCACCCTCGACCGGCTGGTCGACCCGGACGACAAGGCGAGCGTGCACCACCGCTCCGACGCGTTCCTGCTGACGGCGATGACCGTCCACGTCGGCGTGAAGCCCGCGTGACCGTGGGACTCGGCACCGGCCGGGGCGGGCGAACACCGTGATCCGCGCGCCCCGCACCCGGCGTGTGCCGCACTCCACGAAGTGCGCCGCGAGGGTCCGCCGCTTGACGGCCTCGCCCGGGGTCGCGTCGAGCGGCTGACCCGCGGGGTCGCGGACGGCCACGATGCGGGGTGTCGCCAGCATGCGCGCCCGGATCACGTCGGCGGGCACCTCCGTGCCGTACAGGGTGTGCGAGGCGACCGGACCCCGGTCCAGGGCCAGGTCGCGCAGCCCGCGCACCGAATCGGGATCCGGCAGGGACCACACCCGGCGCCGGGCCGGCATGAACAGCACACCGCCGCCGCCCGTCCTGGCCCGTGCGAGGGCGCGGGCGACGGCGGTGACGTCGTCGGTGCGGCTCTGCGGTGTGCGCAGGTGCAGGCTCGCGGGAAGCAGCGCGAGCACGGCGGCGCCCGCGCAGGCCGCCGCCACCACGCGAGTCCGCCGGGCCCGTACGAGCCGGTCCAGGGCGGCACCGGCCAGGAGCGCGGTGCCAGCCTGGCAGTAGAGCACGTACCGGTCCACGTACAGGGGTTCGGCCAGGGACGCCAGCAGCAGGAGCAGGGCGGGCAGCACGAGGAGCGACAGCGCGAGCACGGGCAGCCGGGCGCGGCGCGCGCCGCCACGCCCGAGCGCTCGCGCACAGGCCAGGGCCAGGGCACCCGTCCCCGCGAAGCCGGCGATCGCCCCGGCCCCCGGCCGTCCGATCCAGGCCACCTGCGCCGACTGTCCCGCGCTGAGCGCGGCGAGCGGCGCCACCGCGGCCACGACCGCGATGCCCGTCACGGCCCAGCCGCGGCGGACCGCGCGAGGCACCACCGGAGCGTGTCCCACCAGCGCCAGCACGGCGAACTCGTGCAGCAGACACGCCGTCAGCAGCACCGCGCCGTAGCCCGCCCAGGCCCGGCGGCCCGGCCGCTCCACCGCCCGCACCAGCAGAAGGGTCGCCCAGACGACCAAGGCGCACACCAAGGCGTAGGACCGCCCCTCCTGCGCGTACCGCTGGACCTGCGGCAGCAGGGCGAACACGGTTCCCGACAGCAGGCCCGCGCCCGGCCCGGCCAGGCGCCGTCCGAGCGCGGCGACCGCGCCGGTCGCCACCGCGGTGGCAAGGACCGAGGGAAGCCGCAGCACCAGCAGCGGGTCCAGTCCGCCGCACACCGCGAACAGCGCGTGCATCACCAGGTAGTACAGGCCGTGCACGGCGTCGGCGCCGGCGAGCGTCGCCCACAGGTCCGGCAGGTCGCGCCGCGCCATGTCGTACGTGACCGCCTCGTCACGCAGGGTTCGGTGCGGCTGTGGGAGACGGCGTCACCGCGGTTGCGCGGGGCGGAGCTGCCCGTCGGCGACGGTCCCGTCCTGGCACTGGGATTCACCTCGGACAGCGGTGAGTTGCGTGTGGCGACCCCGCATCTGGGCTCGCGCACGGTCGAGTCGGCGCCCGCCCGGGCCGCGTCGGCGGTGTGCGCGCGGGCGGGCGGCGGACCGACCCGGGACGAGTGGCGCGCCCACCTGCCCGATGTGCCGTTCCGGCGCACGTGTTGAGGTGTGCGGTGCCGTGACGGGACCCCCTGCGTCAGGGCCTCCGCAGAGCGTGGACGCCGGGTCCGTCGTCGTGCGCCGGTGCCCGGCCGGGTCTCCGGGGCCTTGACTTCGAGAGTGCTCCAAGTGATGAACTCGCGGCGTTCACCGAACTCATATGGGGGTAACCATGACCGACTCTCCTGTCGCGCTCATCACCGGGGGCGGGAGCGGTATCGGCGCCGCGGTCGCGCGGCGGCTGCTCGACGCCGGGCAGCGGGTGACCGTCACCGGCCGCGGCGAGGAGCGGCTGCACGCCTTCGCCGAGGAACTCGGGCGCCCCGAGGGTCTGTTGACGATTCCGGGCGACGCGGCCGACTACGAGCACGTGACGGCGGCGGTCGAGGCGACGCTGAAGGAGTTCGGGCGGCTCGACACCGTCGTCGCCAACGCCGGTTTCGCCACGCACGACACCGTCGCGGAGGGCGACCCGGCGGGGTGGCCCGAGATGGTGCTGACCAATGTGCTGGGTCCGGCGCTCCTCATCCGGGCCTCCATCGAGGCGCTGAAGGAGAGCAAGGGCCGGATCGTGCTGATCGGCAGCGTCGCCGGACACGTCTTCACGCCCGGCAACATCTACGGCGCGACCAAGTGGGCGGTGACCGGACTCGCCGAGAACACCAGGCGGCAGGTCACCGAACACGGCGTCGGCGTGACGCTGATCTCGCCCGGCCGCGTGGAGACCCCGTTCTGGGACGCCTACGGCAGCCTGCCGCCGGGCCACCTGCTCACCGCTGACCAGCTCGCCGAGTCGATCGTCTGGGCGATGGGGCAGCCGAGCGGTGTCGACGTGAACACCGTGGTCGTACGACCGGTCGGCCAGCCCGTCTGACCCGCCGCGCGAGCGTGAGGGGGAATCGCACGACCGGCCGCGCACGGCATGCGATTCCCCCCAATGCGGATCCAGGGAAGGTCAGTTGTTCTGCAGGAACTGCTTCGCCAGAGAGTCACCCAGCGACACGGCCGCACTGTGACTTTCTATGGGGGACACCTGCGAGTTCTTGAAGAGGATGTAGGTCACGCCGGAGTCGGTGCCCCCGGTCTCCGGGTCCGGGTCGATGCCGAGCGCCTTCGCGGTGGCGTACGAGGCCTCGCCGATGATCTGCGTGGGGCCGGTGTCGCCGACGACCGCGTACTCGACCTTGTTGTTGTAGATGACGGCGACCACGCCGCCGCCCTTGATGCCCGCGCTCGTGTACTTCCAGATGCTGCTGGAGCTGGGCACCACCACGTAGGGCAGCGAGTCCGCGCGCAGCGGCTTGCCGTCGGACTGGTGGAAGGCGGTGTCGTCCTGGAACCAGGGGTCGGTGTCGCCGTTGCACTTGGTGGTGACCTGGCCGTCGCAGTCGATGTCCATGTCGGCCTTCCAGAACACCGCGCCGTTCTTGCCGCAGACGGGGACGGTGGCCGAGGTCTCCTCGTCGGTCCGGTACTTGCCGTTCGAGATCTGCGAGCAGGACGTCACCTTGGCGAGCAGGTCGGCCGCGCTGACCGTACCCTCCTGCGCCGATCGGGGGGTGGTGGTGCCGGAGGCACTGGCCGGGAGTGCCGCGGTGGCCAGGAGCGCGGCGCTCGCGGTCGCGGCGAGGGTCAGTGTTCGAGATCGCACTGTGGGGGACCCTTCTGTTAGGAAACTTTCCTTACCGGGTTGCCGTACAAGGTGGACCCGCTTGCATGACCGCGTCAACCCCTGCGGGGAACTTGGTCCGGTCCAAGCCGCCGGGGTTCAAAAGGCCCGGGGAACCGGGGCGTTGGAAAGAACGTCGGCCCGGACGCACGGTGCGCGTCCGGGCCGGCAGGTGTTCCGGGACGGCTCAGCCCATGTCGAACGTCGCCGGGTTGGGGCCCAGGCGGCGGTCCTCGTTGAGCGCGCTGATCGCGGCGATGTCCTCGGCGTCCAGGGAGAAGTCGAACACGTCGATGTTCTCCTCGATCCGGGCCGGGGTCACGGACTTCGGGATCACGATGTTGCCCAACTGGAGGTGCCAGCGCAACACGATCTGAGCCGGAGTGCGGCCGTGCTTCTGGGAGATGGCGACGATGGCCGGGACCTCCAGGAGGCCCCTGCCCTGACCGAGCGGGGACCAGGCCTCGGTGGCGATGCCCTGCTCGGCGTGGTACTCGCGGGCCGCGTGCTGCTGGAGGTGCGGGTGCAGCTCGATCTGGTTGACCGCCGGGATGACGGACGTCGCCTCGATCAGCTTCTCCAGGTGCTCCGGCAGGAAGTTGGAGACACCGATGGCCTTCGCGCGGCCGTCCGCGTGAATCTTCTCGAAGGCCCGGTACGTGTCGACGTACGTGCCCCGGGACGGCAGCGGCCAGTGGATCAGATACAGGTCCACGTACTCCAGGCCGAGCTTCTCCAGCGACGTGTCGAAGGCGCGCAGCGTCGAGTCGTACCCCTGATCGCCGTTCCAGAGCTTGGTGGTGACGAAGAGGTCCTTGCGGGGGATGCCGGAGGCGGCGATGGCCTTGCCGGTGCCCTCTTCGTTGCCGTAGATCGCGGCGGTGTCGACGCTGCGGTACCCGGCCTCCAGCGCGGTGGCGACAGCCCGCTCCGCCTCGTCGTCCGGCACCTGCCAGACACCGAAGCCCAGCTGCGGCATCTCGACGCCGTTGTTCAGGATGATCGGGGGGACCTTGCTCACTAGCTCTCGATCCTTCAGTCGTCGGGTGGTACTCCCATGGTCAACGATCACGCGCCGTGATGCATTCCTGACCGGTGGATTCCCTGTGGATCCATGGTGGGGGCCGGGTGCCGGTGCCGCGCGGCGACGGAGGTCGGCCGGAAAGGGACCGGGTCCCTCGGTCCGGACCATTGACCGGAACCCGTCATCCCGCGACTCTGTACGCATCGCTGATCATGTCAGCGAACAACGTGCATGCATGTGAACGACCCTCGCGTGTGCCGGGCCCGGCCCGACGCGCACACCCCCCACCCAGGACGAGGTGAGTCAGTCATGAGCACATCCAGAAGAGCCCTGCTGGGCGCGGCGCTCGGCACCACGGCGGCGGCCGCGGCCGGTCTGCCCGCCGGCACCGCCCACGCCGCCTCCTGGCAGCTGAAGTGGTCCCCGTCGGCGAGCGCCGACGGCCTGGGCGCCTTCGAGACCGTCGAGGACGACCGCGCCGACTCGCACCCGGCGGGCCGGCCGCACATCCGGACGAGCGGCGACAGTTGGCGGTTCACCATGCACACCGTGGACCGCGACACCGCCACGGACCGGCAGCGCCAGGAGGTCACCGGACTGCGCACGAGCGGCAGCAGCTACCTCAAGTGGCTGGAGGGCCAGACCTGGCGGGTCACGTACTCGATGTACATCCCGAGCTCGCTCAAGGCGACGACCACCTTCACCCACATCATGCAGATGAAGCAGCCCGGCAACGGGACCTCGCCCATCGTCGTCCAGTCCCTGCGACGCGTGAACGGCGTGCAGACCGTCGAGCTCAAACTGGCCGTCGCCGACGTCCTCGTCGGCCGGACCGACCTGGAGCCGCTGCAGAACCGGTGGATCGACGTCGACTTCCAGATCAAGGTCGGCAACGGCTCGGCGGGTTCCGTGCGCTGGATCCTCAAGAACGGCGCGACCACGATCGTCGACGCGTCGAGGACGGGCGTCGACACCTTCCTCGCCGACCGGGTGCGGCCCAAGTGGGGCATCTACCGCTCCCTCGGCGACACCTCCGGATCCCTCCAGGACTGCCACCTGCTGCTCACGAACCTGCGTGGCTACCAACTGGTGTGAGAGTCGCACCACTTGGACGCGCGAGGCGCCCGTCCGCCGGGAATCTGCACACGGGGAACACTCAGTGACGGGCAGTCAGTGCGTGATCGCGGTGCCGAGGTATGCGTCCCGGACCTTCGGGTCGGCGCGCACCTCGGCGGCCGTACCCTCGGCGAGCACTCGCCCGAGGTCGAGCACGACGACGCGGGAGCAGAGTTCCATGACGAAGCCGACGTCGTGCTCGACGAGGAGGACGGCCGCGCCCTCGTCCGCGAGCCGGCGGACCACCGACGCTAGAAGCCGCACGTCCGACACCGGCCGCGCGGTGCCGTCCGCCGGACGCCCGCCGTCCGGCGGCTGGTCCTCCCCACCGGCGGTCATCCCGCTGGTGGGCTCGTCCAGCAGCAGCACCCGGGGCGGCTCCACGATCGCACGCGCCAGCTCGACCATCCGGGCCCGGCCCACCGGGAGAGTGCCCGCGTACACCGCGCCGACGTCGTCGAGCCCGCACTCGTGCAGGACGGCCGCCGCACGCTCCCGGCGGTCCTTCTCGTGTCTGCGGCGCGTCGGCGCCGCCAGCAGATCGGCCGCCGGACCGCCGCCCCCGCCGCGCCACTCCTGCGCCACCAGGAGATTGTCGGTCACGGTGAGCCGGCCGAAGAGCTGCTGTCGCTGGAAGGTCCGGCGCACGCCGTGACGGGCCCGCCAGACGGGCGACCGGCGTGTGATGTCCGCGCCGTCGAGCAGGATGCGCCCCGCGTCGGGGCGGCGGATCCCGGACAACGCGTCGAAGAGCGTGGTCTTCCCGGCGCCGTTGGGCCCGATGAGCCCGCAGATCTCGCCGGGCCGCAGGGTGAGGCCGACGTCGTCGACCGCGCGGACACCGCCGTAACGGACACCGACGCCGACCGCTTCGAGCACCGGGGCGTTCATGACCGGGGCACCTCCTCGGCGTCGGGCCGGGGCGTCCTGCCGGCCCCCGGTGCGGCGGTCCCGAGGTAGGCCTCGGTGAGCCGGTCGGCCCGCACCTGGTCGCGCGGACCGCACCAGGTCACCCGCCCCTGGCTCAGATGGGCGACCGTGTCGGCGACGTCGAGGACCTCGGTGGCCTTCTCCTCGACCAGCAGGACAGCGGTGCCCCGCTCCTTCAGTTCGGTCAGCAGCCGGAACACCTCGGCGACCAGGCGCGGTGCGAGTCCCAGCGAGGGCTCGTCCGCGACCAGCACCCGCGGCGGATTCTGCAGCAGCGGTGCGAGGGCGAGCAGTTGCTGCTCACCGCCGGAGAGGGAACCGGCACCGACACCGCGGCGCGCGGCGAGGGCGGGGAAGCGCGTGTACACGGCCTCGCGGGCCTCCTTCGCCGTCAGGTGCAGCGTGAGGTTCTCCTCGACCGTGAGCGACGGGAAGATCCCGCGTCCCTCGGGCGCCAGCAGCACCCCGGCCCGCGACCGTCCGAGGGCCCGTTCCCGTGTCACGTCGACCCCGGCCACGTACACCCGGCCGGTGAACGGTGTCAGCAGTCCGGCTGCTACGCCGCACGTGGTGCTCTTCCCGGCGCCGTTGGGGCCGAGCAGGACGAGGATCTCGCCGGGGCGCACCGCGAGGTCGACGCCGTGCAGGACGGCGGCGCCGTCGTATCCGGCCCGTACGTCGCGCAGTTCGAGCACGGCGCCGGGCGACGGGGGAGAGGCGGGCGCGGCCGGGGCGGGCGGCGCCTTCGCCGTGCGCCTGCGGTGGAGACGGGTGGACACGGCCGCCGCGTACCCGTCCGGGTCGTTGGCGAGCGCCAGACCCGCCAGACCGAACAGGACCACCGGCAGCTGGGCCGACTCGGTGACGTGGTCCGCCAGCAGATGCGGTACGACGACGTAGACGAGCCCGGCGACGACGGCGAACTGGGGGCGCCGGACGCCCGCCGCCACGACGACCGCGAGCCAGATCAGCCCGGTCATCGCGGTGAAGTCGGTCGCCGTGACGCGGGTGCTGTACGACGCGTACAGCACTCCGCCGAACCCGGCGATCCCGGCCGACAGGGTGAACAGCAGGAGCTTGGTGCGGATCACCGACACGCCCGAGGCCATGGCCGCCGCGGGCGCCGAGCGCACGGCCAGCATCGCGCGCCCCGACGGCGAGTGCCGCAGCGCGCTGAGCCCGGCGACGGCCAGGGCGACGAGCACGGTCATCGCCACACCCATCGCCCGGTCGTCGCCGAGGTCCACGGGGCCGACGACCGGGCGGGGAACCGCCCACCCCGTGTCGCCGTTGCGCAGCAGGCCGGTCTGGAAGAGGACCTGGTCGGCGAGGAAGGCCAGCGCCAGCGTCGCGAGGGCGAGCGCACGTCCGCCGAGGCGCAGCGCGGGCAGGGCCACCAGGGCGCCGAGGACGGCGGCGGCACAGGTCCCCGCGGCGAGGGCCGCCGCGAACGGCCAGCCGTGGCTCATCAGCAGGCCCGCCACGAGCGCCGCCCCGGTCACGAACGTGGCCTGCGCCAGAGACACCATCGCACCGAGCCCGGTCACCACAGTGAAGGACACGAACACCAGGGAGAGGGCGAGGCCCTGGGCGAGGAGGCCGCTCCAGAACGGGGTGGTGACCGTGTAGAAGGAGACGGCGAGCAGGATCCCGGCGACGGTCCACGGGCCCCAGCGCCGCGCCCACGAGCGGCCCGCGAGATAGTCGGCGGGCGGCGCGTCGACGGCGGCGGTGCCCGCCGTCCGCTGCCGGCGGGTCAGCACCAGCAGCCCGGCGAAGAGGATCAGGAACGGGACGGCCGTACGGAATCCCGTGATGCCGTCGGCGAAGGACGCGTATCCGGCGACCAGGTTCTGCAGGACGCCGAGTCCCAGGCCGCCCGCGAAGGCCAGCGGCACGGAGGCGAAACGGCCGAGGACCGCGGCGGTCGCCGAGACGAAGAGGAAGAGGGTGAAGTCGTGGGCGGACAGGCCGAGAAGAGGGGTGGCGAGGACGCCGGCGAGCCCGGCGAGCGCCGAGGACAGCATCCACGCGACCGACGACAACCGGTCGGCGCTCATGCCGCGCAGCTCGACGAGCGAGCGGTTGTCCACCGTCGCGCGGAGCCGGAGGCCGAGCGGGGTGTGCCGCATGAGGACCCACAGGCCGACGGCGACCACCGCGGTCGTCACCCAGGTGATCAACTGATCGGAGTCGACGCCGACTCCGTCGACCGGCTGCCAGGACTTCGCGGGGCTGGGGCCGACTCCGGGAAGCCCGAACTGGTTCTCCGCAGGGGCGACGGACACGCCCGCGTCCGCCAGGAGTTCGACGATCCACAGACCGAGGGCGGGCAGAGCCACCAACAGTCCGATGGTGGCGACGATCTGGGCGGTCTCGCCGACCCGGGCCAGCTTGCGGAACATCAGCCGGTCCAGGCCCCAGCCCAGTGCGGGGGCGAGGACACACACCAGCAGCAGGGCCGTGGGCACGGCCGGCCAGCCGAGGCCGGAGTGCAGTTCGTGGAAGGTGAGCGCGCACAGGTACGCGGTGGCGCCGTGCGCGAAGTTGAACAGCCCCGAAGCCGAGTACGACAGGACGAGTCCGGTGGCCAGCAGTGCGTAGAGCGCGCCGGAGACCAGCCCGCTCAGGACGAACCCCAGCAGGTCCGACATTCCCAACCCCCTTCTGTGCCGGCTACTTGAAGGGGATGGGTGTGTAGCACTTGAAGGGCGCCGATACGACGTACCGGCCTTCCTTCAGCTGGACCAGGGCCCCGCAGCCGAACGACTCCTTGCGCCCCCTGGGTTCGGCCCGGTCGCCGACCATGGTGCCGGTGTCCGAGAAGGAGTTCGCGGCCTTCTGGAAGGAGGCCACCGTCAGGTTCCTGCCCGCCTTCTCCGCGATGGCCAGGAAGAGGTCGGCCGACATGTAGCCGGTCATCATGTGCATGTTGAGCGGGACATCCTTGCCCGCCGCCTTCCTGATGTCCTCCTTGAACCGGGCCATCGCCGGGGTGTCCTGTTCGAACGGCTGGAAGGACAGCAGGATGTGCACCCCGTCGAGCGCCTTCTTCGTGGCGTTCTTGGCGAGCAGGGAGGGGTCGTAGTCCGTCGGATCGGTGAGCACCCCGTCGTACCCGGTCCGTTTGAGAGCCGTGAACAGACCGATGTTGTACGGGGTCTGCATCACGGACACCACCGCGTCGGGGGCCTTGCCGCCGTTGCTGCGCAGGATCTCCTTCGTGTACGCCGACCAGTCGCTAGGCACGGCTCCGGCGGGTACGGACGACTTGGCGAAGGTGACCTCGTAGCCGGCCGACGCGAAACTCTGCCGGTAGGTGCGGATGGCGAAGGTGCCGGCGTCGCTGTCGTTGGCCAGGATCGCCACCGACTTGCCCCGCGCGCCGCCCGTGACCTGCTTGAGCCCCTCCGGCCAGGTCTGCGAGATGGTGCCGCCGGGCATCGGCACCATGCAGCCGCCGAAGCCGTAGATGTAGGTCGGCCCGCAGAAGGAGGGCAGGGTGCCCCAGCCGAAGGTGGGGACCTTCTCCTTCTGGAGGAAGTCCGCTCCGGAGAAGGTCGTCGAACTCATGGGGGCGATGGCGAACACCTTGTCCTGCTGGACGAGTTTGCGTGCCGCGGCGAGGTTCTTGGCCGGGTCCTGCCCGTCGTCCTCGGCCCCGAGGTAGTCGATGGTGCGGCCGTTGACTCCGCCCTCGGCGTTCGCGCGGTCGAAGCGGGCCTTGGCCCCGAGATCGGTGTCCTTCTTCGAGTACCCGGTGGCGGTCGTCATCGAGACGATCCCGCCGACCTTGACGGAGTCCGCGGTCACCCCGCGGACGGTGCCGCCCGCCTTGTCCGAGCTCCCGCCGCCGGCGGCCGAGTTGCAGGCGGTGGCGAGCAGCAGTGCGGCCACGGCGGCGGTCATGGTGCGGATCGGTCGCGACACGGTCGGTCCCCCTCCTGAGAATGACCGAAAGTGTCGGTGGAATCTGACGGGGCGTCAATATCTGACGCATCGATAAATGACGAACCATCAGAAAGGAAAGTGTGGACGCCAGGCACCCTCCTGGGCGCGGGCGCGGGCGCGGGCGCGGGCGCGGGCGCGGGCGCGGGGGTGGGGCGGGCGCGGGGGCGGGGCGGGCGCGCAAGGGCCCAGGCCTCGCCGGCACGGGGTCGCCGCCCGCCGGGGCGACCGGTCTACGCCTGGTACAGAGCCTCGACCTCGGTCGAGTACGCCTTCTCGATCGCCTTCCGCTTCAGCTTCAGCGACGGCGTCAGCAGCCCGTGCTCCTCGGTGAACTGGTGGGCCAGTATCCGGAACGTCCGGATGGACTCCGCCTGGGACACCAGTGTGTTCGCGGCGACCACCGCGCGCCGGACCTCGGTCTCCAGGTCGGGATCGCGCACCAGCTCGGCGGGCGACAACTGCGGCTTTCCGCGCATCCCGAGCCAGTGCTCGACGGCCTCCGAGTCGAGGGTGACCAGCGCGGCGATGTACGGCTTGTCGTTTCCGACGACGATGCACTGCGCGACCAGCGGGTGGTCGCGCACCCGCTCCTCCAGGATCCCCGGCGAGACGCTCTTGCCGCCGGAGGTCACCAGGATCTCCTTCTTGCGCCCGGTGATGGTGAGGTAGCCGTCCTCGTCGAGCGAGCCCAGGTCGCCGGTGGCGAGCCAGCCGTCGTGCAGGGTGGCGTCGGTGGCCTTGGGGTCGTTGAGGTACCCCTGGAAGACGTTGCCGCCGTGCAGCCAGATCTCGCCGTCGTCGGCGATGTGCACCGTCGTGCCGGGGATCGCCTGCCCGACGGTGCCGAACCGGGTGCGCTCGGGCGGGTTGGCCGTCGCGGCGGCCGTGGACTCGGTGAGCCCGTACCCCTCGTAGATGAACACGCCGGCGCCCGCGAAGAACAGTCCGAGCCGCCGGTCCATGGCGGAACCGCCCGACATGGCGTGCTTGACCCGCCCGCCCATCGCGGCCCGTACCTTGGAGTAGACGAGCTTGTCGAAGAGCTGGTGCTGCATCCGCAGGCTCGCGGACGGGCCGGGGCCGATGCCCCACGCCTTCGCCTCCATCGCGTCGGCGTAGCGCACGGCGACCTCGACGGCCTTCTCGAACGGCCCCGACTTGCCTTCCTTCTCGGCCTTGCGGCGGGCGGCGTTGAAGACCTTCTCGAAGATGTACGGGACGGCGAGGAAGAACGTCGGCCGGAAGGCGGCCAGGTCGGGCAGCAGGGCGGCCGCGTTCAGCTGCGGCTGGTGGCCGAACTTGACCTTTCCGCGGAACGCGGCGACCTGCACCATGCGCCCGAAGACGTGCGCGAGCGGCAGGAACAGCAGGGTGGCGGCCTGGTCGCCGCGCTTGGAGTGGAAGACGGGCTCCCAGCGTTCGATGACCGTGTCCGCCTCGAACATGAAGTTCGAGTGGGACAGGACGCAGCCCTTGGGGCGCCCGGTGGTGCCCGAGGTGTAGATGATCGTCGCGATCGACTCCGGCGTGACCGCCCGGCGGTGCCGGTGGACCACCTCGTCGTCGATGTGCGCGCCCGCCTCGTACAGCTCCTGCACCGCGCCCACGTCGAGCTGCCAGAGCTGGTGCAGCTGCGGGAGCCGGTCGACGACCGTGGCGATGGTCATCGCGTGGTCCTCGTGCTCCACCATGATCGCCGACACCTGGGCGTCGTGCAGCATCCAGAAGACCTGCTCGGCGGAGGAGGTGGGGTAGACGGGCACGACCTGGGCGCCGATCGTCCACAGCGCGAAGTCGAACAGTGTCCACTCGTACCGGGTGCGGCACATGATCGCGACCCGGTCGCCGAAGCGGATGCCGTGGGCCAGCAGGCCCTTGGCGAGCGCGAGCACCTCGTCACGGAACTCGGCGGACGTGACGTCGCGCCACTGACCCTGGTCGTCCTTGCGTCCGAGTGCGACGTGGAGAGGGTCCTCCTGGGCATGGTCGAAGACGACGTCAGCCAGGCCGCCCACCGGCGGCGCCGACGCCAATGGGGGGTTGGTGAACTCGCGCAATCCCGCTCCTTGTGGCGCTCCGCACAGCGCCGTGAAAGCTACCCCACCCGGCCGCCGGGCGGGAGGGGGCTCGAACCACCGGGCGGCCCGGCGAATGCACAGGTCAGCCGAGGAAATGCCCTCACAAGGGGAAGGGCCGGACAGAATCCCTTACGGTTCCGTAAGTTTCTGGCCCGTAATCTCCACGGAATCTGTACGACCCGGTTACGGTGGACGGCGTCTTGTAAACCGGATGTGGAGCATCCGATTCCGCAGAGGCGAAGCCTCGACGGATCCCGTGTCAGAAGATCCGGAATCCATGCCTCCGCCCCGTGTGACCTGCCTCTCCTTCAGTGCGGCCCTGGACCGGCTGTTCGTGCCGACGTGCGTGCGAGCGGAGCCGCCCGGGTCGTGCGGCCGCGCGGAGGCGGATCGGCTCGTGCGGCTGTGCGTCCGGGCCGGTTCCTGCCGCGTACGTCCGGGCGGACCCCGTCGTTGCCGTGCGGGCTGCGGGCTGCGGGCTGCGGGCTGCGGGCTGCGGGCTGCGGGCTGTGCGCGTCGTGGGGCAGGGGTGGTCGTCGGCTGTCGGACGGGGGCGGTTCCCGAGGCGACCGCCCCGGAAACCGCCCCCGTCCCGGCCGGGCGACACGGCGCGGCGCCGTCACCGCACCGCCCGTGTCACCCGCGCGGTGCCGCCACCATCTCACCCGGTGCCTCGACCGGGATCGCCACGGGGCGCGGTGTCCGCACCAGCACCAGTACCAGCGCTCCGGCGGCCATTCCCGTCACTCCTGCGGCCACCGACGCCGTGTCGAGTCCGGAGGCGAAGGCCGCCCGCAGCGCGGGCTCGGGGAACGCGCCGCGCAGGGCTCCCGCGCCGCCGCCCGCGAGCGTGTGCGCCGCGTCGTGCGGCAGCGTGTCCCGCATCCGGGACGTCAGGACCGTGCCAAAGACCGCGACACCGAGGGCGTAACCGAGCTGTCGGACCGTGTTGACCGCGCCGCCCGCCATGCCCGCCCGCTCGGGCGGCACCGCCGCGAGCGCCGCGCCCGCGATCGCGGGGGAGACGAAGCCGGTACCGGTGCCCACCAGCACCAGACCCGGCACCAGTGCCGTCCACCCGCTGCCCGCGTCCAGGACGGCCTGGCAGATCGCGCCGGAGCCGATCAGCAGCAGCCCGCCGCCGATCGTCAGCCGGGCCGGAACCCCGTGCAGCAGTCTGCCCGCGAGGATCGCGACCACCACGGACGCGCCCGTCATGGGCAGCAGCGTGAGCCCGCCGCGCACCGGACTCATGTCCAGCACCGTCTGCATCCAGATCGACAGGTACGGGACGACCCCGAACGCCACCCCGTTGAAGGCGAGCGCGCCGGCCATCACCCCCACGAACGAGGGCCTGCGCAGCAGCGACAGGTCGAGCAGCGGGTGGGCCACTCGCCGCTCGACGAGGACGAACCCGACGGCGGCCAGCGCCGCGACGGCGAACGAACCCGTGGTGACCGCCGACGTCCAGCCGTCGGAACCTGCCCGCACCACCCCGTACGTCGTCGCTCCGGCGAAGCACGCGAACGCCGCCGTGCCCGCCCAGTCGATGCGCATCCCGCGCGGACCGCGCGACTCCGGCACCACGCGCAGCGTCAGCCACACCGACGCCACGCTGACCGGCAGGTTCACGAAGAAGATCCAGCGCCAGCCGGGCCCCTCGGTGAGCAGACCGCCCAGCACCGGCCCGACCGCCGCGGCGCCGCCGCTGACCGCGCCCCACACACCGAGTGCCGCCGACCGCTGCCGCCCCTGGTAGACGGAGCCGAGCAGCGGCAGTGTCGTCGCGAACATCGCCGCCGCGCCCACACCCTGCAGACCGCGCGCGGCCACCAGCATCCCCGGCCCCGGCGCCAGCCCGCACAGCAGCGACGCCACCGCGAACAGCACGACGCCCGCCACGTGCACACGGCGCCTTCCGAGGATGTCGGCCGCCGCCCCGACCCCCAGCAACAGTGCGGCGAGCGCGAGCGCGTACCCGTCGATCACCCATTGCAGATCGCTCAGCGACGCGTCCAGCGCCCGCGCCATGTCCGGCAGCGCGACGACGGCGATCGTCACGTCCAGCAGCAACATGAACGTGCCCAGGCATATCGCCGTGAGCGGCCCCCATGTACGCATGTCCTCAACTCCTCGTGCCACGGATGCGTATGCCTCCGTACGATGAGCTCCGGACGGATGATCGCGGTCGCCGCGGACATCGGATCGACGGAATCCGACAGAGGAAGGTCTCACGGAGATGGAATCCCACGCCGGCGACGAGCTCGACCTGCGGCTGCTCGCCGCGTTGGAGGTCAACGGCCGGGCGCCGTTCAGCCGCATCGCCGAGGTGCTCGGCGTCTCCGACCAGACCGTCGCACGGCGCTACCGCAGGCTGTGCGCGGAGGGCGGGTTGCGCGTCGTCGCCGTCCGCGACGCCCAGCGGCTCGGCCAGGACCACTGGATGCTGCGGCTGCGCTGCGCCCCCGACAGCGCGCACGCCATCGCCGACGCGCTGGCCAAGCGCCCCGACACGGCATGGATCGGGCTCGCCTCGGGCGGCACCGAGGTCGTCTGCATGACGCGTCCGCGCAGCCCCGGTGACCACGACGACCTACTGCTCGGGAAGCTGCCGCGCACCCCGAGCATCATGGAGATCCGCGCCCACCAACTGCTCCACCGCTTCTTCGGCGGCCCGAACGGCTGGCTCGGCAAGTTCGCCGTACTGACGGACGACCAGATCGCCGCGCTGCGCCGCGACGTGCCCGAGGCCGACCGCACGGCCGGCACCGTCGTGATCGACCCTGAGGACGAGCCGCTGGTCGCCGCCCTGGAGCAGGACGGGCGCGCGACCTACCCCGAACTCCAGCGGGCCACCGGCCGCTCGGAGTCCGCGGTCAAACGCCGCCTGGCCGGACTGCTCGCCTCCGGCGCCGTGTACATCGACATCGAGTACCACTCCGAGCTGCTCGGCCACCCCCTCGCCGCCTGCCTGTGGATCACGGCGGCCCCCGCGTCCCTGCAATCCGTCGGAGAGGCCCTCGCCACCCATGACGAGGTCGCCTTCGCCTCCGCGACCGCGGGCCCCTCCAACATCGTCGTCACCGCCGTCACCCGCGACACGGCCGGCCTCTACGGCTATCTCAGCGAGGGCATCGGCCGTCTCGAAGGCGTCCAGTACGTCGAGACGACGCCGTTCCTGCGCCGGGTCAAGCAACTCACCTACGCGAAGGCGCCCTGACCGCGGCCCGGCGGCGGTGTCACACACGCCGCCCGCGGTGCAGCCGGTCGCCGCCGGCCAGGATCGCCGCCGCCAGCGCGTCCGCGGCGCCCTGCGCGGACGTGTGCCGCCGCCCGTGCACCAGCACGAAGTCGACCTCGCCGAGCTCCGGCAGCCCCGCCCGTTCCGGTACGCGGACCAGGCCCGGCGGGATCAGCCCCCGGGAGTGCGCCATCACGCCGAGGCCCGCGCGGGCCGCCGCGATCAGGCCGTTGAGGCTGCCGCTGGTGCAGGCGATGCGCCAGGGGCGGCCCTGGCGCTCCAGGGCCTCCAGGGCGAGCGCGCGGGTGATGCCCGGCGGCGGGTAGACGATCAGGGGGACGGGCCGGTCGGGGTCGAGGCGCAGCCGCTCCGCACCGATCCACACCAGTCCGTCGTGCCAGACGAGTTCGCCGCGCGGGTCCTCGGGCCGCCGCTTCGCCAGCACCAGGTCGAGCTTGCCCGCGGCGAGCTGCTCGTGGAGCGTGCCCGACAGTTCGACCGTCAGCTCCAGGTCCACCTCGGGGTGGTCGTACCGGAAGCCCTCCAGGATCTCCGGGAGCCGGGTGAGGACGAAGTCCTCGGAGGCGCCGAACCGCAGCCTGCCACGCAGCCGCGTCCCGGTGAAGAACGCGGTGGCCTGCTCGTGCACGGCCAGGATCCGGCGGGCGAAGCCGAGCATCGCCTCGCCGTCCTCCGTGAGCTCCACGGAGTGCGTGTCGCGGGAGAACAGCTGGCGTCCGGCGGCGTCCTCCAGGCGGCGTACGTGCTGGCTGACCGTGGACTGCCGCAGCCCGAGCCGGCGGGCGGCCTGCGTGAAGCTGAGCGTCTGGGCCACCGCCAGGAAGGTACGCAGCTGCGAGGGGTCGTACACGGGGCCACGTTATCGCGAATCGTGATGACAGTCAGAACGGTATGACGGATTCCCGATCGCGGTCCGGGAGAGGACGATGGAGAGGGCACGACCCGACCTCGTGCGACCGACACGACCTACGTACAGAACCGAGCAGTGGAGCACCGTGAAACGCCTGAAGTGGCCGAGCCGGCTGCCGATCGACCCGTACATCCTGCTGTTGCTGGGGACGGTGGGCCTCGCGGCCCTCTTCCCCGCGCGGGGTACGGCCGCCGACGTCGCGTCGGGCGCGTCCACGGCCGCCATCGCCTTCCTCTTCTTCCTGTACGGGGCGCGTCTGTCGACCCGTGAGGCGCTGGAGGGGTTCAAGCACTGGCGGCTCCACGGCACGGTCCTGGCCTGCACCTTCGTCGTCTTCCCGCTGCTCGGCCTGGCCGCCCGGGGGCTGGAACCGGTGTTCCTGACGCACGACCTCTACACGGGACTGCTCTTCCTCACTCTGGTGCCGTCGACCATCCAGTCGTCGATCGCGTTCACCTCCATCGCGCGCGGCAACGTGCCCGCCGCGATCTGCGCGGGATCCTTCTCCTCGCTGGCGGGCATCGTCATCACCCCGCTGCTCGCCGCGGCCCTGCTCGGCAACAGCGGCGGCGGGTTCTCCACCGACTCGCTCGTCAAGATCGTGCTGCAACTGCTGGTGCCGTTCCTCGCGGGCCAGGTGCTGCGCCGCTGGATCGGCGGCTTCATCACCCGGCACAAGAAGGTGCTCGGATACGTCGACCGCGGATCGATCCTGCTCGTCGTCTACACCGCGTTCAGCGAGGGCATGGTGCGGGGGATCTGGCACCAGGTGAGCCCCGTGCGGCTGGCGGGACTGCTGCTCGTCGAGGCCGTGCTGCTCGCCGTGATGCTCACGCTCACCTGGTACGGCACGAAGGCGCTCCGCTTCGGCCGGGAGGACCGGATCGCGATCCAGTTCGCCGGGTCGAAGAAGTCGCTCGCCTCGGGACTCCCCATGGCCGGTGTGCTGTTCGGCGCGCACGCCTCGCTGGCCGTGCTCCCGCTGATGCTCTTCCACCAGATGCAGCTCATGGTGTGCGCGGTGATCGCCAAACGCCGGGCGCGCGACCCCGAGGCCGCTACGCCCCCGCGCCGGTCAGCCGGAGCGTCACGAATCGCGGTCGGTACAGGGACACGTTCCGGCTGATGTTGGCCTGCGCGGTGGCGCCCGCCGAGGTCAGCCAGTTCACGTCGTAGCTGAGCACGATCCGGTCGCCGTCGCCCAGCTCCGGATGGACCTGCGGGTTGTACGCGGCCACGTCGCCGCGGGGGAGCGCGGGGCTGAAGCCCCGGACGGGCCCGTGCCAGGGGCCGGTCGGCGAACACGCCCAGTACGACGTGATCGTCGTCAGCCCCGCGGTGCCGGCCGCCATGGTGAACAGGACGTACGTGCCGCCGTCGCGCAGCACCGTGAACGCGCTGCCCACCCCTGTGCGCCGCCCGTCCCCGAGGACCGGCGCCGGGCGTCCGCGTACCGTCCAGGCCGACCCGTCCCAGTACTCCCAGGCGCCCGGTTCCGCGAGCCGGCCGTGCGGCACCCGCGCGACGTAGGCCCGTGACACCGGGCGTGCGGCGGCCTGCCCGTCGTCGCCGCCGAAGACGTACGTCCACTCGCCCGCGTCGACCGCCGAGGTGCCGAACAGCACCCGCCGGGACGCGTCGGCGACGGCACGCTGGTCCAGGACGGTGGTGATGCCTTCGAGGCGCAGATCCGGCAGCGAGAGCGTGGCGACCTCCGTGGCGGTCGGCACGCCGTAGATCCAGGGCGCCTGACCGGCCGTGCGGGTCCACAGCAGGACGCGGACGACCTGGTCCGTGGAGCCGGGGGAGCGGGGCTCCACACGGGCGGCGACCGGCCAGCGCCACTGTTGCGGCGCCGGGTCGGGGAAGACCGGGGCAGGCAGGGTCGTCCGCAGCCGTCCGCCGCGGGACATCACGACGGCGGAGTTGCGGACGAGCGGAGTGTTCGTGTCGCGCCAGGCGTACGACTCGCCGACGGGGTTCGGCGGTCCGTGCACCTGGCCGAGGTAGGTGTCCGAGAAGAGCCACAGCACCCGCCCGTCGGGCAGTCGCACCGAATGGGTGCCGTCGCCGCCGGTCCAGTCGTCGGTGCGCGTCGGGTCGTCCCCGTACCGGGCGAACTCGCCCGTGAGCGCGGCGTCCGCGCTCCAGGACCGCGGTGTGCGGGGCGCGCACGTGCCGCCGCCCTCCCGGTCGCGGTCCGGGAGGGCGGTGAGCAGCACGGCCGTGCAGACCAGGGCCAGCAGGAGGCCGGCCCCGGTCGCGTTCCGCCGTCGTGCTCGTACGTCGTCGGGCACGGACGGGACGTTAGTGGGCTCCGCTCACATGGTCCATGGGCAGCCACAGGACGGTGTCCGGGGTCACGGCTTCCTGGTGGGTGCGCAGCCCGGCCAGCTCGGCGTCGCTCAACGCCCGGTCGTGGACGCGGACGTCGTCGATGGCGCCGGTGAAGTACGCGCGGCTGTCCATCCGTTGGCCGATGTGCACACCGAACGGCGAGTTGCGGCTGACCGATCCGGGCACGTCCGCCGTGCTGACGGCGGTCCCGTCGACGAACAGCGTCAGCTGCCCCTGCCCGCGGCGCAGCGCCAGGAGGTGCCACTGGCCGTCGTTGTGGGCGCTCGTCGTGCGGACGGAGGCCGTGGTGGGGGCCGACGCGCCGTTGCGGGTGGTGATCAGCCCGGTGATCCGGTCGGAGGCGGGTTCACCGCGCAGCCACACCTGCGGCTGCGTCGTACCGATGCCGCCCATCCACAACAGCGGTTGCTCGCCGGTGGTGGCGGTGTAGCGGAACCACAGCGTGGCGGTGAAGTCCTTCGTCCCGAGCGGCAGCCGGTCCTGGTACGGCAGCCGGACGGCGTCGTCCCTGCCGTCGAAGGCGAGGGCTTTGCCGAACACGCCGTCGGTCTCCTGGGCTCCGCCGAGGACCGCGGCGCGCCGGGCGTGCGGGGCGAGGTCGGCCGTCGTCGGGTCCGCGCCGCGCCGCGGGGTGAGCCAGGCCTCGGTGAAGCGGGCGAAGCGGATCTCGTCGCGGGCGTCGACCGCGCCGCCCTCGTACAGCAGTCCCACGGTGCCGGCGTCGGCGCGCACCAGGTCCGAGTAGCCGGACCAGTCGGTGGTGACGACGGTGCCGCGGTCCACGCTGTCCCAGGTGCGCCCGCCGTCGTACGAGGAGCGGATCATCATGGTGCGACGGCGGTCCGGGTCGCCGGGGCAGGCCAGCAGCAGCCGCTTGCCGACGGGCAGGGACGAGCACTGCACCTGCGGGGCGTAGAGGTCCGGAAGGTCGCGGAAGGGCGCCACGAAGCTGTCGCCGCCGTCGCGGCTGACGGCCTGGGTGCGGTGGCCGAGGTCGGTGCCGTCCTGTTCCCGGCCGCTCACCAGGACCGAACCGTCGGCGCGTTCGGCGAGGGTCATCTCGGACGGCTTCTGCCGGAAGGTGCCGTCGTCGGCGATCGGCCACGAGTCCGTCGCCCCGACGTCCCAGTTGTCTCCGCCGTCGTCGCTGGTGATGAGGGCAGCGTGGTTGGCGGTGACCCGACTTCCGTTCCACGTCTCGGTGTTGACGCCGAAGACGAGCCGTCCCGCGTGCTTTCCGCGCGTCAGCTGGATGCCGTGCACGGGGCCGGTGGCGTACCAGGAGTTCCACTGTGGCGGGAGGATCTCGTCGCTCAGGTCGCGCGGCGGCGACCAGGTCAGGCCGTCGTCGTCGCTGTACTGGAGGTGCGGTGTGCGGTCGCAGGGCACGGAGCAGCTCGCGCTGTCCGCACGGCCCGTGTTGTAGGTCTCGGCGAGGAGGATGCGGCCCGTCTCCCGGTCCACGACGGGTGCCGGGTTGCCATGGGTGTCGCCGCCGCCGTCGTTGACCACCTGGAGGGGACCCCAGGTGCGCCCGCCGTCGGTGGAGCGCTTGACGACGATGTCTATGTCGGCGGCGTCACCGCAGTTGAGGACGCGGCCCTCGGCGAACGCCAGCAGGGTCCCCTCGGTCGTCCGTACGACGGCGGGGATGCGGAAACAGGCGTAACCCGGGTCCTGGGAGGCCTTGAACAGCACCTGCTGTTCGAACTCGGCTCTCGTGGCTGTCTGTTCGGCGTCGGCGGGGGCCGGCAGCGCGAGGACCGCGGCCGCGGTGAGCGCGGCCGTGAGGGTGGCTCCGACGGTGGATCTGAGGCGTGCGCGGAGATGTGACGGCATGGTGCGACCTGCCCTTCATCCGTCCGGGCAATCCGGATTCTCTGGACATCCCACGTCCAACGTTCGCGGCACAGACGCTACTTGGGCCCTCAAGCACCCCACAAGAAGCGTGCACCGGTCATGTTCACGTCCGCTTGCGCCGCCGCCGTGGCAGGGGGACGAGCGGAAGTACGGCCGCCGACTGCGGAGTCGGCTCGGGAGCACTCCTGCGGCAGACGAGTGCGTCCGGGTCGTCGGCCGGCGCCTGGAGCGTGTACCCGTCGGGGCACACCGGTCCGGGGTCGCCCTTGGGGCCGGGCGGCCCCAGCTCGCCCCGGTCCCCCTTGTCGCCCTTGTCGCCCTTCGTGCCCGAGTTCCCAGCGGCGCCGGGCAGTCCCTGATAGCCCTGATCGCCCTGCGGGCCGGGCGGTCCCGCCGGCCCCGGTGAACCGTCCGCGCCGGGCGGGCCCGAGGGGCCCGGCTCGCCGTCCGTGCCCGCGGCGCCGGGCGTGCCGGGCTCGCCGCGCCGCCCGGCGGCGCCCGGCTTCCCGCCCGCGCCCCGCTCGCCCTTGGCGCCTGGCTCGCCGGGCGCGCCGGGCGCTCCGGCGGGCACACGTACCCGGTCCATCAGGCCGTCGATCGCCTCGGCGGGGTCCGGCGCCGCGGGCGTGCCGCCGCCCGCCTCGACCTGGGCGCGCAGATCGCGCACGTCCTGTGCCAGGGTCGACAGTGCCTTGCCGCGCCGGTCCGCCTCCGAGCGCAGCGCGTCCGCCTTGCGGTCCCCGGCGTCGATGCGTGCCCAGAGGACCACCGCGACGCCGGCCAGCGCGACCAGGACGCAGACGAGGAAGACGGTGCGCCACCGCACGGCTAGCACCTGCTGGAATCGGGTCACGGTGCCCCTCCCAGGCGATGGATGTCGAGGCGCAGCCGCGCGATCTCCGTCTGGTCCGCCGCGCGGAGGGTGGCCAGTTCGTCGATGCGCGAGTCGCGCTCGGCGACCTGGCGCTCCAGACGGTCGCGCTCGGACTGCAGCCGCTCGGTCAGGCTGGAGTAGCCGCTCAGGGCGTTCTCGCCCCGTTTTCCCAGATACGCCACGAGCGCCGCGCCCAGCGCGCCCGCGCAGGCGAGCAGCGAGCCGAACAGGGTGGTGCCGGCATCCAAGTAAACGCCTCCTACCTGGACGACGGGCCGCGCGGACGGGGCCCGATGGAATTCGCCAGGAGTAACGAGCACGGGCGTACGAGGATGTGCGTACGGAGTCCGATACCTCGGACGGGTGGTGACGGAACGTCACCGGAGCCGTCCGTGCCGCCGTGGGGGCGGGGGGGGGCCCCCCCCCCCCCCCGGGGGGGGGGGGGGCCCCCCCCCGGGGGCCCCCCGGGGGGGGGGGGGGGGGGGCGGGCCCCCCGCCCCCCCCCCACGCCAGGGGTTGAGCGCCGCCGCG